>NZ_JBIQNC010000008.1:18523-32508 GCF_044462705.1 Xenophilus sp. | reverse complement strand
CCCTGGGTGAAGCCGAAGGTCTCGCGCAGGTCGGGCGGCACCTCGAAGCTGACGATGACGGCTTCCTGGGTGTCCGGCTCGATGGCCTTGACCTTGAGCGAGTGGAACAGCGTGGACACGGCGGCTAGCCTTTCAAGGTCTCGGATTTGCTCCTCTCCCCTTTGGGGAGAGGCTGGGTGAGGGGCGCGGGCGCACAGCCCTCACCCCAGCCCTCTCCCAGAGGGAGAGGGAGTAAGACAGGAGGCTGAGGGATCGGCTCATATCGGCTTGAAATGCTCGAAGGGCTCGCGGCAGGCGATGCAGCGGTACAGCGCCTTGCAGGCGGTGGAGCCGAAGGCCGAGAGGCGCTCGGTACGCTCGCTGCCGCAGCGCGGGCAGGGTACCGGCGGCGCGGCGCGGCGGCTCACGATCCGGATGGGCACGCCCTCGCCCGCCGCCACTGCAGCGGACCCGCCGGGCGGCGCGATGCCGTACTCGCGCAGCTTGCGGCGGCCTTCGGCGCTGATCCAGTCGGTGGTCCAGGCCGGCGCGCGGCGCAGCGTGGCGCGCGCGGGGCCGAGGCCGGCGGCGGCCAGCGCATCGAGCACGCTCCGTTCGATGACTTCGGTGGCGGGGCAGCCGGAATAGGTCGGCGTCAGCACCACCTCCAGCGCGTCGCCCTCCTCGCGCACCTCGCGCACGATGCCGAGGTCGCACACCGACAGCGCGGGCACTTCCGGGTCCGGCACGCCGGCCAGCACGTCCCACGCGCGCTCGACACGCGGCGATGCGGCGACGGCCAGCGCGTTCACCACACGCCTCCGGGGTAGGCGCGCTGCAGGTGCTGCATCTCGGCCAGGATGAAGCCCATGTGCTCGCTGTGCACGCCGCGCTTGCCGGTGCTGAGGAAGGGCGTGTCCGCGGGCACGGGCAGGCTGGCCTCGCCCAGCACCTCGGCCATCTGCGCCTGCCAGTCGCTCTTCAATTCGCTCCAGCGCGGGCCCAGGCCGCTGGCGGCCGCCGCCTCGTCCACCGCGTCGTCGGCGAACAGTTCGGCGGCGTAGGGCCACAACGTCTCCAGCGCGGCCAGCATGCGGCGGCGCGATTCCTCGGTGCCGTCGCCCAGGCGCACCACCCAGTCGGCGGCGTGCTGCTGGTGGTAGCGCGCCTCCTTGACGGCCTTGCCGGCGATGGCGGCCAGTTCCTCGTCGCTCGACGCCTGGAGCCGCGTCCACAGCAGGCGCAGGAAGGTGGCGGCCATCGCGTTGCGCAGCACGGTGAAGGCGAAGTCGCCGCGCGGCAGTTCCACCAGCGTCGGGTTGCGGTAGTCGCGCTCCTCGCGCAGGAAGGCGAGCTGGTCCTCGTCGTGGCCGCGGCCTTCCGCCGTGCCGGCATGCGAGAACACGGCGCGCGCCTGGCCGATCAGGTCCAGCGCCATGTTGGCCAGCGCGATGTCCTCCTCCAGCACCGGCGCGTGGCCGGTCCACTCCCCCAGCCGCTGGCCGAGGATGAGCGCGGTGTCGCCGACGCGCAGCAGGTACTGCGTGGCGGCGTCGGGCGCGATGTCGATGGATGCCTGCATCACCCGATCCTCACATGTGGTCCACCGCGCCGGGCAGCTTGTAGAAGGTCGGGTGGCGGTACACCTTGTCCTCCATCGGGTCGAAGTACATGTCCTTGTCGCCCGGGTCGCTGGCCACGATCTGGTCGGCCCGCACCACCCACACGCTGGTGCCTTCCTGGCGCCGGGTGTAGACGTCGCGCGCCATCTGGATCGCCATCTTCGCGTCGGCGGCGTGCAGGCTGCCGCAGTGCTTGTGGTCCAGGCCGGCCTTGGTGCGCACGAACACCTCCCACAGCGGCCACTCGGCGCCTTCGGGTTTCACGTCGTCGTTCATGCGGCCTCCTTGAATGTCTGTTCCTGCTTGGCGGCATGCGCCAGCGCCGCCTCTCGCACCCAGGCGCCGTCTTCCCAGGCTTTCACGCGCGCGGCCAGCCGCTCGCGGTTGCAGGGGCCGTTGCCGCCGATCACGCGCCAGAACTCGTCCCAGTCGATGGGGCCGAAGTCGTAGTGCTGGCGCTCCTCGTTCCACTTGAGGTCCGGGTCGGGCAGCGTGACGCCCAGTACCTCGGCCTGCTGGGCCGCGGCATCGACGAACTTCTGCCGCAGCTCGTCGTTGGAGACGCGCTTGATGCCCCAGCGCATGGACTGCGCCGAGTTGGGGCTCTGGTCGTCCGGCGGGCCGAACATCATCACCGAGGGCCACCACCAGCGGTTGACGGCGTCCTGCACCATCGCCTTCTGCGCCTCGGTGCCCTGCTGCATCATCACCAGCAGGCTCTCGAAGCCCTGGCGCTGGTGGAAGCTCTCCTCGCGGCAGATGCGCACCATGGCCCGCGCATAGGGCGCATAGGAGCAGCGGCAGATCGGCACCTGGTTCATGATGGCCGCTCCGTCCACCAGCCAGCCGATGGTGCCGACGTCGGCCCAGGTGAGCGTGGGGTAGTTGAAGATCGAGCTGTACTTGGCCTTGCCCGTGTGCAGCGCCTCCAGCATCTGGTCGCGGCTGGTGCCCAGCGTCTCGGCCGCGGCATACAGGTACAGGCCGTGACCGCCCTCGTCCTGCACCTTGGCCAGCAGGATGGCCTTGCGCTTGAGGGTGGGCGCGCGGGTGATCCAGTTGCCTTCGGGCAGCATGCCGACGATCTCCGAGTGCGCGTGCTGGCTGATCTGGCGCACCAGCGTCTTGCGGTAGTGCTCGGGCATCCAGTCCTTGGCCTCGATGAAGGCGCCGTCGTCGATGCGCGCGTCGAAGCGTGCCTCCAGCATCGCCTCCTCGGCGGAGCGGACGGGCTTGCGGGCGTCGGCGTCCTTGCCGGCGGTGTCCATGGCTTGGGTGTACATGTCGAACTCCTTGGCTGTTCAGCGCGAACGCTGGTCGAACACGCGCCTGGCCTTGCCGGTGAGCGTGCGCTCGATGCCGTCGGGCGGCAGCACGCTCACCACCGTGCTCACGCCGATCAGCGTCTTGATGCGGTGCTGCACCCAGGCGGCGATCTCCTGCACCGGGGCGCCGGCCGCGGCATCGGGCTGCAGCTCGCAGCGCACCTCCACCTCGTCCAGGTGGCCCTGGCGGCGCACCACGAGCTGGTACTGGCCCGAGAGCTGCGGGTGCTGCAGCACGATCTCCTCCACCTGCGTGGGGAACATGTTGACGCCGCGGATGATGAGCATGTCGTCGCTGCGGCCGACGATCTTGCCCATGCGGCGGAAGGCGCGCGAGGTGGGCGGCAGCAAACGCGTGAGGTCGCGCGTGCGGTAGCGCACGATGGGCAGCGCCTCCTTGGTGAGCGTGGTGAAGACCAGCTCGCCCTCCTCGCCGTCGGGCAGCACCTCGCCGGTCTCCGGGTCGATGATCTCGGGGTAGAAATGGTCTTCCCAGATCACCGGGCCGTCCTTCGACTCGATGCATTCACTCGCCACGCCGGGGCCCATCACTTCCGACAGGCCGTAGATGTCCACCGCGTCGATGCCGGCCTTGGCCTCGATCTCGCGGCGCATCGCCTCGGTCCACGGCTCGGCGCCGAAGATGCCGACCTTGAGCGAGGACTCGCGCGCATCCACGCCCTGGCGCGCGAATTCCTCGACGATCACCTGCATGTAGCTGGGCGTGACCATGATGATCGAGGGCTGCAGGTCGCGGATGAGCTGCACCTGCTTCTCGGTCTGCCCGCCCGACATGGGGATGACGGTGCAGCCCAGCCGCTCGGCGCCGTAATGCGCGCCCAGCCCGCCGGTGAACAGGCCATAGCCGTAGGACACGTGCACCAGGTCGCCCGCGCGCCCGCCGGCGGCGCGGATGGAGCGCGCCACCAGGTCGGCCCAGCGGTCGATGTCGCCCAGCGTGTAGCCCACCACCGTCGGCTTGCCGGTGGTGCCCGAGGAGGCATGCACCCGCGCCAGTTGCTCGCGCGGCACGGCCAGCATGCCGAAGGGGTAGTTGTCGCGCAGGTCGTTCTTGACGGTGAAGGGAAACTTCGAGAGGTCGGAGAGCTGCTTGAGGTCCGACGGGTGCACGCCCTTCGCGTCGAAGGCGCGGCGGTAGTGCGGCACGTTCTGGTAGGCATGCGCCAGCGTGGCGCGCAGGCGCTCCAACTGCAGCGCGGCGATCTCGTCGCGGCTGGCGGTCTCGATGGGTTCCAGGTCGCCGGGGGCGGGCTGCTTGACGGGCATCAGGTGTCTCCTTGGTCTTCTCGGCTCAGCGCGGCACGGCCGGCCGGCCCTTGGCGGTGTAGGAACGGCCGCGGAACACCGCGATGCGCTCGCCGCGCTGGTTGCTCACTTCCACGTCGTACACGCCGGTGCGCCCGGCCCTCGACACCTCGGCGCAGCGGGCGGTGAGCACGTCGCCCAGGCGGCCGGGCGCGACGAAGTCGACGCCGAAGCCGGAAGCCACGGTCAGCTCGTCGTACGAGTTGCAGCCGTAGGCGAAGGCGGAATCGGCCAGCGTGGCGATCAGGCCGCCGTGGCAGATGTCGTGGCCGTTGAGCATGTCCTCGCGCACGGTCATGGTCACGGCGGCGCGGCCGGGGGCGATCTCCGTCACCTCCATGCCCAGCGCCTTGAGCGCGCGGTCGTTGGCGAACATGCCGCGCCGCACGTGCTCGGCGATCTGCTGCGGTGTGGTGCTGTCGGTCATCGTTCAGCGGTCGGTGAACTGCGGGGCACGGCGCGCGCCGAAGGCGGCGACGCCCTCCTGGTAGTCGTGGGCGCGGCCCAGGTCGCTCTGCAGGCGCGCCTCTTCGTCCAGGGCCTGCTCCAGCGTGAGCGACTGGGCGCCGTCGAGCGCCGCGCGCGTGGCGGCGAGCGCCCTGGACGGCATCGCCGCGAGCCTGCCCGCCAGCGCCGCGGCCTCGTCGGCCAGCGCCGCGTCGTCCACGCAGCGCCAGACCAGGCCGATGCGCTCGGCCTCCTCCGCAGCCAGCTTGTCGCCCAGCATCGCCAGGCCCAGCGCCCGCGCACGGCCCACCAGGCGCGGCAGCAGCCAGGTGCCTGCGGTGTCGGGCACCAGCCCGATCTTGGCGAAGGCCTGGATGAAGCTGGCCGAGCGTGCCGCCAGCACGACATCGCAGCACAGCGCCAGGTTGGCGCCGGCGCCGGCGGCCACGCCGTTGACGGCAGCCACCACCGGCACAGGCATGCTTTTCAGGCGCAGCACCAGCGGCTTGTAGAAGCGCGAGATCACCTCGCTCAGGTCCTTGGGCGCAGCGCCCGGCTCGGGCGCGACGGCGGGATCGGCCAAATCCTGCCCGGCGCAGAAGGCCCGGCCGGCGCCGGTCAGCACCACGGCGCGCACGGCGGCGTCGCCCGCGGCCTCGTCCAGCGCGGCCATCAGCCGGGCATGCATCTCCTGCGTGAAGCTGTTGAGCGCCGCGGGGCGGTTCAGCGTCAGGGTGCGCACGGGGCCGTTCGTGCTTTCCTGCACCAGGGCGTCGGACATGGGGCGTCTCCGGGGTGTGGGGTCGTCGGGCCGAGCTCGAAAAATACTTTCGACCGACCGGTCGGCAGATCATAGAATCGCCGCCAGCGTTGACGCAAGTCGCACGCTCCCCGTGAAAACCCGAAGCCCAAGGAGACAAGCGCCCATGCCCTGCTACGCCATCGAAGGCGTGGTCCCTGTGGTGGACCCGAGCGCCTATGTGCACCCCACCGCCGTGCTGATCGGCGACGTGATCGTCGGCCCCGGCTGCTATGTCGGCCCGGCCGCCTGCCTGCGCGGCGACTTCGGCCGCATCGTGCTGGAGGCCGGCTCGAACGTGCAGGACACCTGCGTGGTGCACGGCTTCCCGGCGCAGGACACGGTGGTGCGCGAGAACGGCCACATCGGCCACGGCGCGGTGCTGCACAGCTGCGTGGTCGGCCGCGACGCGCTGGTGGGCATGAACGCGGTGGTGATGGACGAGGCGGTGATCGGCGAGCGCGCCATCGTCGCCGCCTGCGCCTTCGTGCCCGCCGGCATGCAGGTGCCGCCCGCCACGCTGGTGGCCGGCGTGCCGGCGAAGGTGAAACGTCCGCTGAGCGACGAGGAGATCGCCTGGAAGCTGGAAGGCACCCACACCTACCAGGACCTCACGCGCCGCTGCCTGGCCAGCATGCGCGAGGTGGCGCCGCTCGCACAGGCCGAAGCCGATCGGCCGCGTGTGCAATCACCGGACGTCAAGCCTTTGATCGCAGCACGCCGCGGTTGATGCCGGATCGCGGTCAACCATCGACCGTTCACGCTGAGCTTGTCGAAGCGCCGCGCGAGGCTTCGATCCTTCGACAAGCTCAGGACAGGCCGAGCTCAGCCCGAACGGCTCAGGCAGATCGACACCAGTCCTATGAGACGATTTCCCCTCACCCCAATGAAAAGGAGACCCCCGTGATCCGTGTCAGCGTCATGTACCCCTTCACCGAAGGCGCCCGCTTCGACCACGACTACTACCGCGACCAGCACATGCCGATGTTCAAGGCGCGCCTGGGCGATACCTGCCGCAGCGTCCAGGTCGACCGCGGCCTGGCCGGCCCCACGCCGGGCTCCAAGCCGCTGTACGAGGCGATGTGCCACGTGCTGTGCGATTCGGTGGAAGCCTTCCAGGCCGCCTTCGGCCCGCATGCGAAGGAGATCAACGGCGACGTGAAGAACTACACCGACATCCGGCCGGTGATGCAGATCAGCAGCGTCGTCGCCTGAGCCGCTACGCCGCCGGCGCGCCGACCAGGCTGCGCACCCGCTCCAGCAGGTGCTCCGGCTGCACCGGTTTGAACAGCACCACCAGCCCGCTCTCGTAGGCGGCGCGCACCCGCGCCGGCGCCGTGTCGCCGGTGACCAGGATGGCCGGCAGCGCCCGGCCCGCCTGCTCGCGCAGCAGCGCGGCGGCCTGGATGCCGTTGAGCTCGTCGGCCAGGCGGAAGTCCACGATCAGCACGTCCACCGCGCCGCCGGCACGCGCCAGCGCCTCGCAGGCCTGCGCCACGGTCTGCGCCACGTCCACCTGCTCGCAGTGCGGCGCCAGCCAGATGCGCATGGCCTCGCCGACGGCACGCTCGTCGTCCAGCACCAGCACCCGCGGACGCACCGCGCCCGGTGCCGCGGACGCAGGCGCCTGCACGTCGGCCGGCGCGGCAGAAGGCGGCACCACCGCATGGCGCGGCAGGTCGAGCCAGAACACGCTGCCCCGCCCGTGCACCGAGCGCAGCCCCACCTGCGCCTGCAGCAGCGCCGCCAGCCGCTTGACGATCGACAGGCCGATGCCCAGCCCGTTGCTGATGTCGCGGTGCGCGTTGTCCACCTGGTAGAACTCGTCGAACAGCATCGGCAGGTGCTCGGCCCGCACGCCGCGGCCGGTGTCCCACACCGCCAGGCGCAGCCGGTCGCCGCGCACCCGCGCGCTGACCAGCACGCCGCCGCGCTGCGTGTACTTGAGCGCGTTGTCGACGAGGTTGGACAGCACGCGGAACACCAGGTCCGCATCGGTCGCAACCACCTCCGGCAGCGGGTGGAAGCGCAACGCCAGCCCCGCCGCCTCGGCGCGCTCGCCGTGGATCTGCGCCAGCCGCCGGAAGACCTGCTCGATCGCCACCGGCGCGAACACCGGCTGCACCGCGCCGGCTTCGATCTTGGAGATGTCGAGCATCGCGTTGAGCAGGCCGCTGACGGCGTCGGTGGCCTCCACCACCCGGTCGGCCACCGGCAGCGAGGGATGGCCCTGCAGGTCGCGCTGCAGCGAGCGCGAGAACAGCGCCAGCGCGTGGATCGGCTGGCGCAGGTCGTGGCTGGCCGAGGCGAAGAAGCGGCTGCGCTCGCGGTGCAGCCGCTCCAGGTCGAGCGACTGGCGCATCAGCTGCTCGCTCAGCGCCTCCTTCTCCAGCTGGGCGTGCAGCCCCTGGCGCAACAGCGCGTGCTGGGTGAAGCCGAAGCGCGCCGTGACGACGGTGAACATCACCGCCGCCGCGGCCAGCGCCCAGCCGAGCACGCCGCCGTCCCACGCGAAGCGCGAGGCCAGGCCCAGCCCCACCGGGTACAGCCATGCGCCCACTGCCGAACGCCAGGGCGCGACGCCCGGTAGCGAGGCGGCCAGCATGCCGAAGATCATCACGGCCATCAGCGCCTGGGCACCCGGCTGCGCGCCGGGGCCGCCCGCCGGCAGCATGAGCCAGGGCGCCAGGCCCCACGCGACGGCGGCGGTCGCCAGCGGGAAGACATAGCGCCAGGCGCCCCGGGGCTGCTCGTTCGGGAAGCGGTCGGCCGGGTAGAGCTGCTCGTTGCGGCGCATGTGCCACCAGCGCAGCGCCTGCGCCGCATGCACCGCCGCCGCCCACGCGAAGACCATCGGGCTGCGCGTGAGGGCCCAGAACATGACCCAGGTGAACACCGCCGCCACGAAGGCCGCGAACTGCGTGCGGCGCCCCATCACGAACAGCTGCCGCAGCAGCCGCCCGCGCACCGCCTCCTCGGGCACCGCCACCGGCTGCGGCTGCACCGCTGCCGATGGCCCCAGCGCACCGGGGGCAGTGACGGGCGGATCGGCGAGCATGCGTCCAGTTTACGGAACGCGCCCGCGCCAGGCGACGCGCGGCGTCTTCAGACATTCCTGAACTTTCAGCAGACGCGGCACAATCGCACGGATGGCCGATGCTCGTGAACTCCCTCCGCTGAACCGCCAGTTCATCGCCCACTTCGGCGAGATGGGCAGCCGCTGGGGCATCAACCGCACGGTGGGGCAGATCTATGCGCTGCTGTACCTCTCGCAGCGGCCGCTCAATGCCGACGAGATCGCCGAGCTGCTGGCCTTCTCGCGCTCGAACGTCAGCATGGGCCTGAAGGAACTGCAGGCCTGGCAGCTGGTGAAGCTGCGCCACCACCCCGGCGACCGGCGCGAATACTTCGAGGCGCCCTCGGACGTATGGGAGATCTTCCGCGTGCTGGCCGAGGAGCGGCGCCGCCGCGAGATCGAGCCCACGCTTTCCATGCTGCGCGGTGCGCTGCTGGAGGAGCCGGCCAGCGACGAGGAGCGCCACGCGCAGCAGCGCATGCGCGAGATGCACGACCTGATCGACCGCCTGATGACCTGGTTCGACGACGTGCAGCGGCTGGAGCCGGAGACCGCCCTCAAGCTGATGGGCATGGGCGCGACGGTGACCAAGGTGCTGGGGCTGAAGGACCGCATCGCGGACGCTGCCGGCCGCAAGAAGAAGGCCGGCTGAGCACGGCAGGCGCGCGCCGCATCCGCGCGGCCGCGGCCCGCCTCATCTCACGGGATCGTCCAGCTTGTCGCGCCGCACGGCCTCATCGTCCATAAGTTCGTACCACATCGCATTGAGCACGGCGAAGGCCGCGGCCAGGGGCAGTCCCAGGAGCCAGGCGAAGTACCACATGGTCTGAAGTCCTTTTGTCGATTCGATGTGCCGTCAGTAGGCGTGAGTCTTCTCTTCGCGGATCGCGTCGGCGTCCACCTTGCCGCGCAGCACCGCGAACACCCAGCTCGTGTAGGCCAGGATGATCGGCATGAAGATGGCCGTCACCACCACCATGATGAACAGCGTCAGGTGGCTGGAAGACGAGTCCCACGCCGTCAGGCTGGCGCGCGGATCCAGCGACGAGGGCAGGAGGAAGGGGAACATCGACACGCCCACGCTGACGATGATGCCGGCGATGGCCAGCCCGCTGGCCACAAGCGCCGCCAGCGCCCTCCTCGCGGCCATGGCGGCGGCGGCCAGCAGCGCGCCGGCCGCGCCCAGCGCCGGCACCGCCCACAGCGCGGGGTGAGCCGCGTAGTTGGCGAACCAGGCGCCCGGCGCCTGCACTACCGTCTTGAGCAGCGGGTTGGAGGGCCCGTTGTCCACGATGCCGGCGGTGATCTGGTAGCCGGGAACGAACTTCGCCAGCAGCACGCCGGCCAGCACGTACAGCACCGCGGTCGCCAGCGCGGCGACGATGCCGAAGCGGCGCGCGCGGCCGGCCACCGCGCCCTCGGTTTTGAGCAGCAGCCAGGCGGCGCCGTGCATCAGCAGCATCGCCAGCGAGACCAGCCCGGCCAGCAGCGCGTAGGGATTGAGCAGGCCGAGGAAGCTGCCCTCGTAGAAGATGCGCATGTCCGGCGCGAAGCGGAAGGGCACGCCCTGCAGTACGTTGCCCATGGCCACGCCGAAGATCAGCGCCGGCACCAGGCCGCCGATGCACAGCACCCAGTCCCAGCGCGTGCGCCAGGCCGGCTCCTCGCGCTTGCTGCGGAACTTGAAGGCCACCGGCCGCAGGATCAGCGCCATCAGGATGGCGAACATCGCGAGGTAGAAGCCGGAGAAGGACACCGCGTAGATGTGCGGCCAGGCGGCGAAGATCGCGCCGCCGCCCAGGATCAGCCAGACCTGGTTGCCCTCCCACACCGGACCGACGCTGTTGATGACGATGCGCCGCTCCAGGTCGGTCTTCGCGACGACGGGCAGCAGCGCGGCGGTGCCCAGGTCGAAGCCGTCCATGACGGCGAAGCCCACCAGCAGCACGCCCAGCAGGGCCCACCAGATCAGGCGCAAGGTGTCGTAGGAGACGAGTTCGTGAAGGATCATGGTGCGTTCTCCTCGGGGTTCAGGGTGCGGCGGCCGCCAGTTCGGGACCGGCCGGGCCGCGGCGCCCATCGGCCGGCGCCTCTTCCTGCGGCCCCTGGCGGATGGCCTTGAACATCAGCTTCATCTCGATGACCAGCAGGACCGTGTACAGCGCCACGAAGCCGATGATGGTGGCCAGCACCGTTCCCGCGCCCAGGCTGGAGACGGCCACCGCGGTGGGCAGCACGCCCTCGATCACCCACGGCTGGCGGCCGAACTCGGCCACGAACCAGCCGCACTCGATGGCGATCCACGGCAGCGGGATGGCCCACACCGCCACCTTGAGCAGCCAGCGGTGCGCATCCAGCCGGCGCCGCGCCGACAGCCAGAAGAAGACCGCCGTCAGCAGGATGAAGAACATCCCCAGGGCGACCATGATGCGGAAGGTCCAGTACAGCGGCGCCACCTGCGGCACCGTGTCCCACGCCGCCTGGGCGATCTGCTCCTGCGTGGCCTGGCGCGGATCGTCCACGTAGCGCTTGAGCAGCAGCGCGTAGCCCAGCATCGCGCCGTTGACCTCGAAGTCGGCGCGTGCCTGCACGGGCACCTCGGCGTCGGTCTTCGCGGCGCGGATCTGCTGCAGCGCGTCGTAGGCCTTGAGTCCGTCGCGGATGTGGCCCTCGGCCCGCTTGACCAGATCCTCGATGCCGGGGATCTCGGTGGTCAGCGAGCGCGTGCCGATCAGCCCCATCGCCCAGGGGATGTGCACCGCGAAGTGCGTCTCGCGCGCCTCCTGGTCGGGGAAGCCGAAGGCGGTGAAGGCGGCCGGCGCCGGCTCGGTCTTCCACATCGCCTCGATGGCGGCCAGCTTCATCTTCTGGTGTTCGGTGGAGAGGTAGCCGCTCTCGTCGCCCAGCACCACCACCGACAGCGCCGAGGCCAGGCCGAACGAGGCGGCCACCGTCATCGAGCGCTTGGCGAGCTGGACGTGCCGCCCCTTGAGCAGATACCACGCCGCCACGCCCAGCACGAACAGCGCCGCGCACACGTAGCCGGCCGAGACGGTGTGCACGAACTTGGCCTGCGCCACCGGGTTGGTCAGCACCGCGGCGAAGTCCGTCACTTCCATGCGCATGGTCTGCGGGTTGAACTGCGCGCCCACCGGGTTCTGCATCCAGCCGTTGGCGATCAGGATCCACAGCGCCGAGAAATTGGAGCCCAGCGCCACGCACCAGGTGACGATCAGGTGCTTGAGCTTGGACAGCTTGTCCCAGCCGAAGAAGAACAGGCCGACGAAGGTGGCCTCCAGGAAGAAAGCCATCAGACCCTCGATGGCCAGCGGCGCGCCGAACACGTCGCCCACGTAGTGGCTGTAGTAGCTCCAGTTCATGCCGAACTGGAACTCCATCACGATGCCGGTGGCCACGCCCATCGCGAAGTTGATGCCGAAGAGCACGCCCCAGAACTTGGTCATGTCGCGCCAGATGGGGCGTCCCGTCATCACGTAGACCGTCTCCATGATGGCGATCAGGATCGACAGGCCCAGCGTCAGGGGCACGAACAGGAAGTGGTACAGCGCCGTGAGCGCGAACTGCAATCGCGAGAGGGCGACGATGTCGAGGTCCATGGGGTTTGTTCCTTCTTGGCTTGCTCGGTGGTGGGGATTCAGTCGGCGCGCAGCCCAGTGAGCAGCGCATCGAAGCCCGGCTCGCCGCGCCGCAGGTCGCTCGCGATGCGGCCGTGCTCGACGCGCAGCAGCCGGTCGGCCAGCATCGCCTCGCGGCGCAGGTGCGTGGCGATCAGCAGCGTGCGGCCGCCGGCACGCGACTCGGCGTCCAGGCGCGCCAGCACGTCGCGCGCGGTGCGGGCGTCCAGCGCCTCGGTGCATTCGTCCAGCAGCCACAGCGGCCGGCGCTGCAGCAGCAGCCGGGCCAGCGCCAGGCGCCGCGCCTGGCCGCCCGAGAGGCCCTGGCCGCCCTCGCCCAGCAGCGTGTCCAGGCCCTGCGGGAGGGCGCGCACGTCACCGGCCAGGCCGGCGGCCGCCAGCGCGGTGTCCAGTTGTGCGTCCGTGGCGTCGGGGTCGGCCAGCCGCAGGTTGTCCCGCAGGCTGTCCTGGAACAGGTCGATGCGCTGGGTGAGCCAGGCGGCCGCGGGCGCCTGGATGCGTCCGGCCTGCGGCGCCAACTCGCCGGCGATGAGCGCCAGCAGCGTGGACTTGCCCGCGCCGCTCGCCCCGACGAGCGCGACACGCTCGCCCGGCTCGATGGCCAGCCGGGTCACGGCGAAGGCCGCCCGCGCTTCGCCGTCGCGCACGCAGCGCACGTCGTGCAGCCGCACGGCACCAGCATCGGCCGCCGACGGGCCGGCCTCCGCGGCGCAGCCCGATGGCGCATCGCACTCGCGCAGGGCCGGCCCGAGGCGGCGTGCCGCCAGCAGCGCGCGCCCGGCGTCCAGGGCGCCACGGCGCAGCGCCCCCAGCGGTTCCGGCGCCGCCAGCGCCACCAGCAGCATCAGCGCCGCGACGGGCGCGCCGATGCGATCCTGCTCCGCCAGCCACGCCGCACCCAGCAGCACGCCGGCCAGCGTCAGCGCCGCCGCGGCGCCGTGGGCGAACAGCGCGCGCCCCTCGAGGCGCTGGAGCCGCGCGTCGTTCGCGGCGATGCGCGCGTCGCTCGCCGCGATCGCCCGGCACTGGGCCTGGAGCCTGCCGGCCATCGCCAGCTCGACACGGCCCGCCACCAGGTCGGCCGTGCGCGCGCGCAGCGTCTCCACGGCAGCCCCGCGCTGCGCCGCCGGGCGCGCCGCACGCCGGGCGAGCAGCCACGCGCTGCCCCACCCCACCGCCAGCAGCCAGGCGAACAATCCCATCCCCAGCACGGCATCCTGCATGCCGACGACCACGCCCGCCGCCAGCGCGGCGCCGAAGGTCGCGGCCGCGGGCACCAGCAGCCGCAGGTACAGCGTCTCCAGCGCATCGATGTCGGCCGTCAGGCGAAGCAGCAGGCGCGCCGGCCGCAGTTGCAGCAGCCGCGCCGCATGCGGCCCGGACCAGGCGCGGAACAGGCGCTCGCGCAGCGCGGCCAGCACGCCCAGCGTGGCATCGTGCGTGGCCAGCCGCTCGCCGTAGCGCGACAGCGTGCGGCCCAGCGCCAGCAGGCGGATGCCCGCGGAAGGCATGAACACATCGAAGACCAGCGCCGTCGCCACCTGCGCGCCCGCCAGCGCGGTGGCCGTGATGAACCAGCCCGCCAGCCCCAGCAGCCCGATGCCCGCCAGCACCGTCAGCACGGCCAGCAGCAGGCCCAGCGCCAGGCCACGGCCCTGCGCGGCGGCGAACAGCCGGGCCACGGCCCCGAGGCGCCCATCGCTCATGCCGCCTCCATCTGCGCGCCGGTCTCGTCCAGCCGCACCACGCGATGCA
>NZ_JBIQNC010000008.1:0-18423 GCF_044462705.1 Xenophilus sp. | reverse complement strand
GCTCATGCCGCCTCCATCTGCGCGCCGGTCTCGTCCAGCCGCACCACGCGATGCATGCGCGCCGCCAGCGCCGGATCGTGGGTGGCGACGATGAGCGTGCGGCCCCGGGCGAGTTGCAGCAGGGCATCCGTCACCTGTGCGGCCGTGTCGCCGTCCAGGTGCGCCGTGGGCTCGTCGACCAGCAGCAGCCCGGCCTCGCGCTGCGCCGCCAGGCGGGCGAGCGCCAGCCGCACCAGTTCGCCGCCGGACAGGCCCTGGCCGCCCTCGCCCAGCGACGCCGCCGGCCGCGCAGCCGCCAGTTCGCCCAGCCCGGCCAGATGCAGCGCCGCGTCGATGTCCTGCGCGCCGACGCCGGGCCTGCCCAGCGCGACGTTGTCGCGCAGCGAACCGGCGAAGACATGGGGCCGCTGGTCCATCCAGCCGATGCGCCGCCGCAGCGCATCGGCGCTGCCCGCATCCATCGCGGCCGCACCGATGCGCACCTCGCCGGCCTGCGGTGCGAGCAGGCCGGCCAGCAGCGCCAGCAGGGTGCTCTTGCCGCCGCCGCTGGCGGCCACCAGCGCCACATGCTCGCCCGGACGCACGTGCAGCGCGAAGCCGTCGAAGACGCCCGCGCGGCCCGGATGCGCGAAGCGCAGCCCGCGCACCTGCACGTCCAGCGGCCCGGCCGACGGCAGCGCGGCGGCCGCCTCCAGGGACGCATCCGACCCACCCGCGGACGCGGGCGCCAGCTGCCGCAGCCGGTCCATCGCCGCTTCGCCCGCGGCGCGGTCGTGCCAGACGGCCGCCAGGTCGCGCAGCGGCTCGAAGAAGGCCGGCGCCAGCAGCAGGACGAACAGCCCCTCGCCCAGGCTCAGCGTGCGCCCCCAGGCGCCGAAGCCGATCTGGCCGAGCAGATGGAAGCCGACGTACACGGCCACCATCGCCACGCCCAGCGCCGAGAACAGCTCCAGCACGGCCGACGACAGGAAGGCGATGCGCAGCACCGCCATCGTGCGCCGGCGCAGGTCCTGCGCAGCGGCATGCACCCGCTGCGCCGTCCGGCCGACGGCGCCCAGCGCGCGCAGCGTCGGCAGGCCGCGCAGCCGGTCGAGCAGGAAGCCGTTCATCCGGCCCAGCTCCGCCATCTGCGCGTCGCTCGCCGACCGGGCGCGCCAGCCGACGATGGCCATGAACAGGGGAATGAGCGGCGCGGCCACCAGCAGGATCAGCGCCGCCGCCCACGACCACCACAGCACCGCCAGCAGCAGCACCGGAGGCACCCAGATCACCCGCAGGCGCACCGGCGCGAAACGCACGCGCCAGGGCAGCACCGCCTCGGCCTGCTCGGCCAGCGTGCTGGCCGCCTCGCCGGAAGCCGGTGCGTCCGGATCGGCCTGCGCCCGCCGCGCCGCCAGGGCTGCCGCCGCGCCGGCGCGCAGGCCGGACAACTCGCGCCGCGCTGCCGTGAATGCCAGGCGCAGTCCCCAGGCGTCACAGGCGGCCCGCAGCAAACCCACCAGCGCCACGCCTGCCGCCGCGGGCAGCACCGCGGCCACACCGCCGCCGTCCGCGATCCGCTGCACCGCCCAGGCCAGGAGCGCCGCCTGGGGCACCCAGAGCAGCGCCGCCAGGAACTGGATCACGCCACCGGCCTGCGGCGGAGCAGTGTCAGTGTGCGGCTGCGGAGCAGTGGTCGGCATCCGTAGGGTACTGAGTTTTCAGTAATTATTGAAATTACAGCAATGATACGACCTCAATCAACAAGCGGCCAGGCACATGGTTCATCATTTGGCAGCCGAGCGCCACCCCCCGGGGCGCGGCCGGGCCGCCCCCGGCGCGACGGCGCGACCGCCCGCCGGCAACTCGTGCAGGCGCGGGGCTCAGCGCGAGATGCGCCCCTGCACCCCTTCGGCCAGCCAGTCCATCTTCAGGATCCGGCCGTCGTCCAGCGCCGCGCCGCGCGCGATGGCGACCCGGCCCTCGCTGTCGCGCACGTCGGCGCCGGCGGCCGCAAAAGGCTTCAGGCGGCCTGACGCGATGTCCTGCTGGCGTGCCAGCACCTCGCGGCGCACGGCCTCGGGCACCCTGGGGCCGAAGTCGCCCACGCGGATCATTCCTTCCTTCACGCCGCCCCAGGTGTCGGTGCTCTGCCAGCGGCCCTCCAGCACCGCGCGGGCCCGCTCGGTGTCGTAGGCGCCCCACTGGTGGGTGATGGCCAGCAGCTGCGCGTCGGGCGCCACCCGGCGCATGTCGGAGTGGTAGGCCACGGCCAGCCGGCCGCGCTCCTGCGCCGCCCGCATCACGGCGGTGGAGCCGGTGTGGAAGGCCAGCACGTCGGCGCCCTGGTCCATCAGGCGCATGGCGGCGTCGTGCTCCAGCGCGGGGTCGAACCAGGTGTTGAGCCACAGCACCTTCACCTGCGCCTGCGGATTGACCGAGCGCATGCCCAGCGTGAAGGCGTTGATGCCCTGCAGCACCTCGGGGATCGGGAAGCCCGCCACGTAGCCCGCCGTGCCCGACTTCGTCATCCGCCCGGCCGCGATGCCGGCCAGGTAGCGCCCCTCGTAGTAGCGCGCGTTGACGGTGGCCACGTTGGCGGCGCGCTGGTAGCCGGTGACGGACTCGAACTTCACCTCCGGAAACTCCCTGGCCACCTTCAGCGTCGGCTCCATGTAGCCGAAGCTGGGCGTGAAGATGAGCCGGTGGCCCTGGCGCGCGAGGTCGCGGATCACGCGCTCCGCGTCCGGCCCTTCGGCCACGTTCTCGACGTAGGTCGTCTGCACCCGGCCGGGCAGCGCCGCCTCGACGGCCCGGCGGCCCTGGTCGTGCTGGTGCACCCAGCCGGCGTCGCCCAGCGGCGTGACGTAGACGAAGCCGATCTTCAGCGGCGCGGCGGCGGGCTGCGCGGGACAGGCAAGGGGGGAAAGCAAAAGACAGGCAGCCGCGAACGCGGCAGCGAGGTTTTTGTACATGGTGTTCCTCTACATGGCCCCGGCGTGGATGAACGAAAAACGCGCTGCAGCCGGGACGCCTGCAGCGCGAAGGGGGTGGATTGTAGAAGCCCTGGAACAGGCCTCAGGCAAAGGCAGCGAAGTGGGCGCTCAGCCGATCCATGTACGCCTGCTTGGCCTGCGCGTCGGCAAAGCTGCCCGTGAAGCTGTTGGCCGCCAGCTGCCAGGCCTGCCGCGCCCCCAGCCCGGTGGCCGCGAAGGTCCGGGTGAAGTTCTCGTTGACGTAGCCGCCGAAGTAGGCCGGGTCGTCGGAGTTGACGGTGGCGACCAGGCCCGCGTCGAGCAACTGCCCCAGGTTGTGCTGCGCCAGGTCGGGGAAGACGCACAGCTTCAGGTTCGACAGCGGGCACACCGTCAGCGGGATGCGGTCGGCCGCCAGGCGGCGCATCAGGGTCGGGTCCTTCGGGCTCTGCACGCCGTGGTCGATGCGTTCGGCCTTGAGCACGTCAAGGGCGCTCCACACGTAGTCGGGCGGCCCCTCCTCGCCCGCGTGCGCGACGATGTGCAGGCCCAACTCGCGGCAGCGCGCGAACACGCGGGCGAACTTCTCCGGCGGATGGCCGACCTCGCTGGAATCGAGGCCGACGCCGATGAAGCGGTCCCGGAAAGGCAGCGCCTGCTCCAGCGTGGCGAAGGCGTCCTCCTCGCTCAGGTGGCGCAGGAAGCACAGGATCAGCGCGGCATCGACGCCGAGCTGCGTCTTCGCCTCGGCGCAGGCGCGCGAGAGGCCGTCCACCACGGTCGCCATCGACACGCCGCGCACGGTATGCGTCTGCGGATCGAAGAACATCTCGGTGCGCAGCACGTTGTCGGCCGCCGCGCGCTGCAGGTAGGCCCAGGCCATGTCGTGGAAGTCCTGCTCGTGGAGCAGCACGCTGGCGCCGGCGTAGTAGATGTCCAGGAAGCTCTGCAGGTTGGTGAAGGCGTAGGCGCGGCGCAGCTCCTCGACGCTGGCGTAGGGGATGGCGACGCCGTTGCGCTGCGCGAGCCGGAAGATCAGCTCGGGCTCCAGCGAGCCCTCGATGTGCATGTGCAGCTCGGCCTTGGGCATGCTGCGCAGCAGCTCGGGCAGGCGCTCGGCGGGAATGGCGGCGGGGTCGAAAGGCAGGCTCATGGCGTTCGCGGGGCGTGGGAGGTCTTGCTGCGTCGGAGCATAAGACACGGCCCCTGCCCCGTCCTCCCCGGGGCCTGCCGCCGGATCGGGCCTCAGCGGCTCTGGGCGGCGGCCAGCACGCGCGCGCGGTAGCCCTCGATGCGCGACTTGAGCCCCGGCGTCGCGGCCGAGCGGACCAGCGCTGCCAGGTCACCGTCGTCGCGGTCGGTCCCGCGTGTGGCGGCCCGGATGGCCGCCGCCGTTGCGCGGTCGACTGCGGGCGGGGCGCAAAGCGCCGCCAGCCACCGATCCTCCTCCCCTCCTCCCGCCACGAGGTCGGTGACAAGCCCCGCCTGCACGGCATCGGCCGCGCCCAGGTTCACGCCCTGTGTGATCCAGGCGCGCGCGCGATCGACGCCCACGCGCTCCGCCAGGCGGCGGCTGCCGAGCACCAGGCCGAACTGCGCCCCCGGGAAGCTGAACGACGTACCGGGATCGGCTGCCCTGACGTCGCACGCCGCGAAGAGGTCTGCCCCGGCGCCCCAGGTCCGGCCGCGCGCGCAGGCGACGGTCCGCAGCGGGGCGTGCCACAGCGCGTTCAGCAGTTGCTCGACGCGAACGAAGCGATGCAGCAGATCGCCGTCCGACTGGCGGTCCAGGTCGGACAGGTCGAAGCCGGTGCAGAAGTGCGATCCGCGGGGACGCAGGACCAGGGTGTGGATGTCGTGGTCATCCGCGATCCGCGGCAGCGCGGACAGCAGCGACTCCACGAGCTCCACCGTCAGCGAGTTGCCGCGCGGCGCGCGGTCGAAGTCCAGCGCCACCACGCCCGGTGCGATGAGGTCCTCACGCATCGAGCGGACTCACGGTCTCGGCGCCCCGCAGGGCCTCGGTGTGCTCGCCCAGGACGGGCAGGTCCGTGCGCAGGGGCACGGGCGCGCCGTCGATCCATACCGGGCAGCCGACCGTGCGCGTGCGGGTGGCGCCGGGCAGCTCGATGTCCTGCACCAGTTGCAGGTGCGCAGCCTGCGGGTCGCACAGCGCCTCGGCGTAGCCGTTGATCGCGGAAGCCGGCACGCCGGCCTTCTCGAAGGCCTGCAGCCAGTGGGCCGCATCGCCGGTGGCGAAGCGCGCTTCGAGCAGGACCTTGAGCGCGGCCTGGTTCTGCGCCCGCAGCGTGGGCGTCAGGAACCGGGGATCGTCCAGCAGGTGCGGGCTGTCCACGACCTCGCACACCGCCTGCCAGAGCCGGTTGTTGCCGGCCGCGATGGCGAACCAGCCGTCGCGCGCGCGAAAGGCCTCGTAGGGAGCGTTGCGCGGATGCGCCGACCCGAGCTTGCGCGGGTTGGTGCCGGTGCCGAAGTATTCGCTGGTCTGCAGCGCGGCAATGGCCAGCGTCGTGCCGAACATGGGCACGTCGATGTGTCCGCCCGGGCCGCCCGCGGCCACGCGCGCCAGCATCGACGACACGGTGAACGCGCCGTAGAGACCGGCGGCGAAGTCGGCGATCGGCACGCCGCACTTCACCGGCGCGCCGTCGGCCTCGCCCGTCACGCTCATCACGCCGGCGGCCGCCTGGATCGTGAGGTCGAAGCCGCCCTCGGCGGCGCGCGGGCCGGTCTGGCCGAAGGCGGAGATCGAGCAATAGACCAGCGAAGGCTTTCGCGGTTCGAACCAGTCCCATCCGAGACCGAGCCGCTGCATGACGCCGGGGCGGTTGTTCTCGACCAGCACGTCGGCTTCGAGCACCAGCGATCGCGCCAGCGCCAGGTCGGCCGGCGCCTTGAGGTCCAGCGCCACGGAGCGCTTGCCGCGGTTCAGCGACGCGAAGTTTTCGCTGTAGCCGCCCGACAGCGGCGGCCACTGCCGCAGCGAATCTCCCTCCCGCGGCTCGACCTTGACGACCTCGGCCCCGTAGTCCGACAGCAGCATGCCGCAGAACGGCCCTGCCGCGACCTGGCAGAACTCCACGACCTTGACGCCGGACAGGGGTAGCTGGGAACTCATCGGAAATCCTTTTCTCGGGTGCGGTTCATTGCGGCGCGCGGCGCAGGCGGCCCACCCACCGGGCATCGGGCTGCCGGTGCAGGTCGCGCAGGGTCTCGAGGGCGGCCGCGGCATAGTCCGGGCCGAGGTGGGCGCAGTTGGTCTCGAACTTCTCGGTCAGGTGCGCGAGAGACATCGGACGGTGCAGGCTCCCGTAGGCGTCGTCGACGCGGTCCTGCCACAGCAGCTCGTCGCCGGCGAAGAACTTCAGCGCCCCTGCCACGTGCTGCGGGAACACGGCCTCGAAGGACGGGTCGGTGGTGAACTCGACCTTGGAGGCCAGCGCGCGCGTCGCGTCGTCGCAGACGTAGTTCTCCCTGAAGTCGGGCAGGAAGAGATGTCCGGTTCCCGGCTTCAGCAGCGCGCGGGCAATGCAATACGGTGCGCTCATCAGGGCCATGAAGGGGTCGGCCGGTGCGATTTTCGTGGCCTTGGGCGTGAACAGCGTGACGAAGCGCCCCGTGGCGCTGGCCTCGATGCGCGTGACGGCGCCGAGCCGCTGGCCGATGCCGGCGCGCGCGCGGTCGGCCATCTCCACCAGGGGGTGGATGATGTATTCGAGGGGATACCACTTGAACGACATCTCCTCGCACACCCAGGGCGTGTCCGCCTGCCGGCGCAGCGCCTCGGGCCGGTAGGTGTTGCCCGTGAATGCCTCGAAGAAGCCCTGGCCGGTTTCGAGCACCGAATCGGGCCCCGTGAAGCCCTCCTTCGCCAGCAGCGCCGCCGCGAGCCCGGCCTGCGCCGCCCAGCCGGCCTGCGTCCGCTTGGTGGAGTTGTCCCCGCGGGACACGGATGCCAGCCCGCCGGCGTAGCTGCAGGCAATGGCGATCGCCTGCGCGAAGCGCTCCTCGTCGAGCCGCGCGACCTTGGCGGCGGCCGCGGCCGCGGCGATGGTGCCGAGGATGGCGGTCGGAAAGAAGCCGCGGTTGCGCACGGCCGTGCCGTTCCACTCCGTCGAGCAGGCGGCCCAGCCGATGCGTCCACCGACCTCGTCGCCGGCCATCACCGCCTCGAGAAAGGTGCGGCCGTCGGCATCGAAGAGCTCGCAGGCCGCCATGGCGGCGGGAATGACGATGGTCGAGAAATGCGCCACCGAAGGCAGGTGCACGTCGTCGAAGTCGTATCCGTGGCCCAGCGTGGCGTTCATGAACGCCGCGCCGGCCGGCGTCAGCCGCTCGGCCCGGCCCACGACACTGCAGACCCCGTCGCCGGTGTTGACCTGCTGGGCGCGCAACGACGCGTCGGCGAATGCCTCGGGCGACGAGGCCGCCATGCAGCCCAAGGTGTCGAGGACCGTGATGTCCAGCGCCTTGCGCGTGTCGCTGCCGATGGCATCCAGCCCGCACGCCACCGCCATGCGGGCGAGATCGTGGTGATATGCCATGTCAGCCGGCCTCTGCCATGAACGCGCTGGCCGCGAAGTTGGGGTACACCTCCGCCACCTCGCGGCGGGCGAAGCCGCGCAGCAGCGCGAGTTCCTCGGTGGTGGGTTCCGGGGTGGTGGGCACATCGGCGGGACAGTCGAACTCGAAACCCGTGTGCTGCATCACCTCCTGCACGGTGTGGCCCGGATGCACGCTCTGCAGCGTGAAGCGGGCGTGCTGCCGGTCGAAGCTGAACACGCACAGGCCGGTGACCAGCGCCACCGGCCCGCCGGGGCGGAACACGCCTTCGGGCGATACGCCGGGCGCGCTGATGAAATCGACCTTCGGCACGAACACGCGCCGCGAATGCTCCTCGCGGAACAGGATGGTGCGCAGCCCGGTGTAGTACTGCAGCGCCGAGCCGAACGAGCCCGCGAAGCGCACCCGCGTGCGCGGATAGCCGTCGACGCCCACGAGGTTGATGTTGCCCTGCCCGTCGATCTGGCCGCCGCTGAAGAACTGGATGTCCACGCGCCCCTTGGCCGAGAAGTCGTACTGCTCGCGGATGCCGCCGGTGAACAGCTTGTTGAACTTGAAGCTGCCCAGGATCGACAGCGTGAAGTCGCCCTTGCGCCGCGCATAGACCGCCAGGGCGGCCGCGGCGGGGATGGGCGAGGTGTTGCCCACCCCGATGCTCCTGGCGTCGTGGCACAGCCGCGCGAGGACGGTGGCCAGGAGTTCCTGCTGTGTGTAGCGTGAAGACATGGGTTCCTGCCCCTTCATGCCGCGGCGCGGCTCTTTTTCTCGAACACGAACTCGTCGAGGTAGGCCGCGAAGCCCTCCTCCGTGCGCGCCATGGCGGCATACCGCGTCATGTGCGGGGCATCGAACGGGTATTCGCTGCCGAAGGCCACCGGCCAGGCGCCGCGTTCCACGTGCACCGTGGCCGTGGTGTAGAGCTGCGACACGGTCGACGGCGCGAGGTGCTTGTCCTCCAGCAGGTCGCCCTCGTAGAAGTTCTCGAAGGTGGCGATCACGCGTTTCGCGGCCTGCGCCATGGCCATCACCTCGAAGGCCTTGCCGACCCAGACGTTGCCGTGGCGGTCCCCGTAGAGGCCGTGGAACAGCACGACGTCGGGCTGCAGCGCGGGCAGCAGCACGATGGGATCGCCGCCGTCCGCGTAGGGATTGGCGATGACCTGCCATTCGGGCCGGTACTTGAGGATGTCCGACCCGATCAGGCCGCGCATCGGCATGAAGGGCAATCCCTTCTGCGCCGCGGCGATGGACGAGTGGAAGGCCGGGCAGGTCGTGTCGCGCACCTCCATGCGGCCGGCCGAGGCCCAGGCGCGGAAGCGCGGCGCAAGGCCGAAGTCGCCCAGGATCACGCCGGGCATCTCGAGGTAGCTGACGCAGCCTGCGCCGATGAGCAGGTCCGCCACGTACCCGCTGGGCGGACCGCCGATGAGCCGCAGGTTGCGCGCCCCCTTGCGCACCAGCGCACGCGCGGCCTCGGCCGGTGCGCCGCCGTAGTCGGCGGGAACGACGAGCGTGTCGCCGTCGCGCACGTACTCGGCGAGTTCGGCCACGTTCTGCAGCACGACGGGAGGGATTCTTTCTTCCATGTCAGGCCTTCGCTTCCTGGCCGGGCAGCACATGCACCAGCTTGGTCTTGAGGTTGGAGGTGGCGAGCGAACCCGCCGGGACGATCTGTGCCTTGAGCCGGACCTTCAGCAGCAGGTGGACCTTGGCCTCGATCTTCCGGGCCAGGTCGTCCCACGACGATTCGGACAATGCGGACGCCGCCTCGATGGTCATCCGCACCGGCGGCGTGACGCTGGGCAGCGGCCGATCGAGCACGATCTGCATCTGGCCCGAGATGTCGGGCGAGAAGGTCTCGACCACTTCCTTGATCGCCGTCGGGTAGACCTTCACGCCGGCGATGTTCATGAGGTCGTCCGCGCGGCCGACGAAATGGAAGCGCGACCCGAAGCGCCCGCAGTGCGGGCACTCGCCCACGTTGAGCTTGAGGATGTCGCCCGTGGCGTAGCGCAGCGCGGGGGCGGCCTCGTACTCCAGGCCGGTATGGATCGCCTCGCCGACCTGCCCGTCCACGAGCGGCAGCGGCTTGCGCGTCTCCGGGTCGACGAGGTCATAGCGGAAGCAGTAGTCCTCTGCCATGTAGTGCAGGCCCTGGTGGTCCGGTCCGCCGCACTCCACGGTCGCGTTGGTCCAGGCGCCGGAACTGGAATCGAAGACCTTGGCGCCGGTACCTTCCTGCAGCCGCCTGCGGTAGGCCGGAATGGCCATGCCGGGCTCTCCGCCGACCAGGATCACCTCGATGCCCATGGTGTTGAGCGGCCGGCCGAGCTGCTCCGGCGCGCGGGCGATCAGGTGCGAGACCATCGACGGCGTGGCGAACAGCACGCGCGGCCGGCACGCCTCGATGTACTGCAGCGCCTTGGTCACGCCCGCTTCCGCGCCGAGCGGGATCGGGCGCGCGCCGTAGGCTTCGGCAGCCTGCACCATGGTCGTGCCGGCCACCCAGATCGACAGCCCGAACAACTGCAGGATCGAGTCGCCGCGCCGCAGCCCGATCATCTCGAAGACGCGGCCGATCGTCAGGTAGGTGAGCTCGAGATCCTTGCGCGTGAACAGATAGAAGGTGGGAAGCCCGGTGGTGCCCGAGGTGCCCGCGACGTGGATCACGTCCTCGACGGGCGCGCACAGGTGCATGCCGAAAGGATGGCCGTACTTCTCGAGCGACTGCGCCTGCGACTCCCGGTGCAGTGCCTTGGTGAGGAACGCAGGCAGCGCGCGGAACTCGTCGATGGTGCGGATGTCGCGCGGATCCGCTATGCCTGCCTCGCGCATCTTCGCGTTGTAGTACTCGTTCTTGAAGCAGTAGGCCATCTGGGGCCCGAGCTTGCGCATGCGCAGCTCGTCGAGCGCGGCCATGTAGGCAATGGGATCTTTCCTGGCGATCGCGTCGGCGTAGCCGGGCCCGAAGGGGGATGTCGTCTGCATCTGCGTTTTCTCGTTTGCGGTCAGTTGATGGCGGTCAGGTTGGTGGACTTGATGATGGCGCCGTAGCGCGCAAGGTCGTCGCGAATCCGGTCGGCGAAGTCCTGCGGGGTGCCCGGCATCGGGAATCCGCCCAGCGACTCGAGACGCTTCTTGATGTCGGGCATGGCCAGGATGCGCACGACCTCCTGGTTGAACTTGGCGACGATGTCGTCGGGCACGGCGGCAGGCGCGACGAAGCCATACCAGGTGCCGAACTCGAACTCCTTGCCCGTCGCCTCCAGGGCCGTGGGCACATCGGGTGCGAGCGGATGGCGCTGCCGGGCCGTGATGGCGAGCGCGCGCAGCTTGCCTGCCTCCACCAGCGGCTTGCCGACGAGCACCGTGTCGAGCGCGTACTGCACCTCGCCGCCGGCCACGGCCGCCACCGCAGGCGCGCTGCCCTTGTAGGGGATGTGCTTGGCATCGATCCCCATCACCTTCTTGAAAGACTCGCCGGCGATGAACGAGATGCTGCTCGATCCCGCGTAGTTGAACTTGCCCGGGTTGCGCTGTGCGAGCGCGATGAAGTCGGGCAGCGTCGTGGCCGGCACCTCGTTGTTCACGAGCACGAAGATCGGAGAGCTCGCGATGAGGGCCACCGGGCGCAGGTCCTTGATGTCGTAGTTGGCCTTCGTGTAGAGGTACTTGTTGATGGCCAGGGTGGGCGTCACGATGCCGAGGGTGTAGCCGTCGGGCGGCGCCTTGGCCACGAGTTCGGAGCCGATCTGCGTGTCCGCGCCCGGCTTGTTGTCGACGACCACGGGCTGCCCCCACGCCTCGCCGAGCTTCTGCCCCACCAGCCGCGCCATCACGTCCGCGCCGCCGCCGGGCGGGTACGGAACGATGATCCGGATGGGCTTTTCGGGGTAGCCCGCGGCGGCGGCGGCGCCCGAGATCATCATCAGCGGCAGGGCGATCACACCCGCGAGCTTCGTCAGTGTCATGTGCATGTCTTGTCTCCTTGAGTTTTCCAAATAATAGAACGCCGTTCCTATTTATGAGATAATTTAGCGGTGGACGCGAAACGGTGTCAAGCACGCCGCGCCCGCCATCCGCACTTCAGAAGGAGAGACCCGCGTGGAAAAAACAGTCATCAAGGCCTTCAATACCCTCGAACTCCTGGCGACGAGTTCCGAGCCGCAAGGGGTCACGGCATTGAGCCAGGCGCTGGGCCTGGGCAAGAGCAACGTGCACCGCATGCTGGCCACGCTGGTCGCCGCGGGCTACGTCCGCGCCACCGGCGGCGGGCGCTACGAGGCCACGCTGCGCATGTGGGAGTACGGCACGCACGTGCTCATGCGCAACGACGTCAAGCGCGTGGCCGGTCCGCTGCTGCAGCGGCTCGTCAAGGCCACGGGCGAGACCGCCCACCTCTCGGTGCTCGACGGGCGGGAGGTGGTGTACGTGGACAAGATCGACGGCGATCACCCGGTACGGGCCTACTCGCGCATCGGCGCGCGCGCGCCTGCGCATGCGGTGGCCACGGGCAAGGCGCTGCTGGCCGGCCAGTCCGCCTCCTTCATCGAGAGCTACGCCGCGGAACTGCCGCCCGAGGGCTTCACCGGCAAGACCATCGTCACGCCCGTGGCCTTCATCAAGGCCATGGAGGAGATCCGCGAGAAGGGCGTGGCCTACAACACGGGCGAGTGGCGCGAAGGCGTCTGCGGCGTCGCCTCGCCCATCAGGGACAGCAGCGGCACCGTGGTGGCGGCGCTGGGCATCTCGGGGCCGGCCGAACGGCTCAAGCCCGCGGCGCTGCGCAAGTACTCGACCGTCGTGATCGAGGCCGCGGCCCAGGCGTCGAGGGCGCTGGGCTTCCTCCAGCACGCCGCATCGCGCTGAGGCGCATGGCCGCACGGGATTGACAGTGCCCTGATGCGACTCTAGAGTGGTTCCAAATATCGATCAGTCGTTCCAATTAATGGAACAAATTGAACAAACCACCACTGGAGACAACGCATGAAGACACTGAGCCGACGCGCCCTCGCGTCCGTGCTGATCGGCGCCGCCTCGCTCGCAGGCGCCGTCGCATCGCACGCCGCCTATCCCGAAAAGCCCATCCGGCTGGTCGTGCCGTTCCCGCCCGGCGGCGGCGTCGACGTGCTGGCCCGGCTCCTGGGAGAGAAGTTGTCGACGATGTGGGGACAGCCCGTCGTCATCGACAACAAGCCGGGCGCGGACACGCAGATCGGCACGGCGGCGGTGGCCCAGTCCCCGCCCGACGGCTACACCATCGGACTGCTGACCTCGGCCTTCTCCATCAACAAGGCGCTGTACCCCAACCTGTCGTACGACGCTGCACGCGACTTCACGCCCATCACGGGCATCGCGCAGTCGCCGTTCTATCTCGTGGCCTGGCCGGGCCTCGACGCGAAGGACGTGCCGTCGCTGATCGCGCTGGCCAAGAAGAAGCCCGGGGCACTCAACTATTCGTCATCGGGCAGCGACGGCTTCCTGGCCGGCGAGCTGATGAAGAAGGCCGCGGGCATCGACGTGGTCCACGTCCGCTACAAGGGCACGCCCCCGTCGGTCATGGCGGTGATGTCGGGAGAGATCTCGTACTCGTTCTTCACGCTGCTGGGCATCAAGGCCCACGTCGATGCGGGCAAGCTGCGCGTGCTGGGCGTATCGACCGCGACGCGGTCCAAGGACATGCCATCGGTCCCTCCCCTGGCCGAGGTCGGCGTGCCCGGCTACGACATGGCGGTGTGGTTCGGCGTCCTGGGGCCGCGCGATCTCCCGCCGGAGATCACGGCACGGCTCAACGACGCACTGCAAAAGATCCTGGCCATGCCCGACGTGCGCCAGAAGATCGAAAGCCTGGGGGCCTCGCCCATGAAGCAGACGCCGGCGCAGTTCCGCGACTTCCTCGAAGCCGAATACGGCAAGTTCGGCGCCGTGGTCCGTGAGAACAAGCTGCGGCCCGAGTGACGGCACCGCGAGCAAGAAGGCTGGCCACGGCAGAAAAAAGGGCCGCTCGCGCGGCCCTTGTCACCTCGGCTGGAACGCTCAGTTCTTGCCCGGAACCTTGCCCTCCACGCCCTTGACGTAGAAGTTGATGCCGGTGAGGAACTTGTCGTCGGCCACGGCGCCGGCGGCGACCAGTTCCTGGCCGTCCTGGCCGAGGATGGGGCCCTTCCAGATCTGGTAGGTGCCTTCCTTCAGGCCCTTCTTGACCTCTTCCACCTTGGCCTTGGTCTCGGCAGGCACGTCCTCGGCGATGGAGACCATGTCGATCGCGCCTTCCTTCACGCCCCACCAGGTCTGGCCGGTGGTCCAGGTGCCGTCCAGCACGTCCTTGGTGGCCTTGATGTAGTACGGCGCCCAGTTGATGACGGCCGAGCCCAGGTGCGCCTTGGGGCCGTAGGCGGTCATGTCGGAGTCCCAGCCGAAGGCGCGCTTGCCCTTTTCCTGCGCGGTCTTGAGCACGGCCGGCGAGTCGGTGTTCTGGAACAGCACGTCGGCGCCGCCGTTGATCAGCGCGGTGGCAGCCTCGGTCTCCTTCGGCGGGCTGAACCACTCGTTGACCCACACCACGCTGGTGGTGATCTTCGGGTTCACCGACTGCGCGCCCAGCGTGAAGCTGTTGATGTTGCGCAGCACCTCGGGGATCGGCACCGAGCCCACCACGCCCAGCTTGTTCGACTTGGTCATGGCGCCGGCGATGATGCCGGCCATGTACGCGCCCTCGTAGGTGCGGCTGTCGTAGGTGCGCATGTTCTCGGCCGTCTTGTAGCCGGTCGCATGCTCGAACTTCACTTCCTTGGCGTCGTTGGCCACCTTGAGCATCGGCTCCATGTAGCCGAAGGTGGTGCCGAACACCAGCTTCTTGCCCTGGCCCACGAAGTCGCGGAACACGCGCTCGGCATCGGCCGACTCGGGCACGCTCTCGACGAAGGTGGTCTTGATCTTGTCGCCGAACTCCTTCTCCAGCGCCTGGCGGGCCTGGTCGTGGGCGAAGGTCCAGCCGCCGTCGCCGACGGGGCCGACGTAGGCGAAGGCGATCTCCAGCGGTGCCGCCGGGGCCGGGGCTGCGGCGGTGGGGGCCGGCGCCGCGGGCGCGGCCGCGGGAGCCGCCGCTTCTTCCTTCTGGCCGCAGGCCACGAGGGCCGCCGTGGCGGCGGCCGTCATGGCGGCCATCTTGAGCAGCGAACGCTTGTTCAGGTCGGTCATGGAGATAGATCCTTGCGAGGAAGGCGTTGTGGAAAAGGGAAAAGACGCATTATGAGCCGGGGTGGAACGGCCTCCCGATGGAAGCCGGCATGTTCGCGCGGATGAAAGCCGGGTTGCGCGAGATCAGCGCCAGCACCACGATGGTGGCGACGTACGGCATCATCGACAGGAACTGGCTCGGCACGTGCACGCCCTGGCTCTGCAGGTGGAAGCCCAGTTGCGTCACGCCGCCGAAGAGGTAGGCGCCCAGCAGCACGCGCAGCGGCCGCCAGGTCGCGAAGGTGGTCAGCGCCAGCGCGATCCAGCCGCGGCCGGCCACCATGTTCTCCACCCACAGGCCCGTGTACACCACCGACAGGTAGGCCCCGGCCAGCCCGCACAGCGCCCCGCCGGCCACCACCGCCATCAGCCGGATGCGCCGCACCGGGTAGCCCAGTGCGTGCGCCGACTCGGGCGACTCGCCCACCGAGCGCAGCACCAGCCCGGCGCGCGTGCGGTAGAGGAACCAGATCAGCGCGAAGGTGAGCAGCACCGCGACGTACACCAGCGGGTGATGGCGGAACAGCGCCGGCCCGACGAAGGGGATGTCGCCCAGCACGGGGATGGACATGCCCAGGCCCCCCGGCGCCCGCGCCTGCACGTAGTTGATGCCGACGAAGGCCGAGAAGCCCACGCCGAACAGCGACAGCGCCAGCCCGGTGGCGTACTGGTTGGTGTTGAGCCAGATCGCCAGCACGCCGAACACTGCCGCCAGCGCCGCGCCGGCCGCCATGCCGGCCAGGAAGCCCAGCCAGGCGTTGTGGGTGTGGACGTAGGCCGCGAAGCCGGCGATGGCGGCGCACAGCATCATGCCCTCTGCGCCCAGGTTGACGACGCCGGCCTTCTCGTTGATCAGGAGGCCGAGCGAGGCGATCGCCAGCACGGTGCCGGCGCTGAGCATGGCGCCCAGCAGGAGTGCGTAGCTTTCCATCGTCAGGCCTCCTTCGCTGCTTGAGCGGCCACTTCGGGCGTCGAGGCCTGCAGCGAGGCCGTGCCCGCCGCGGGCGCCGCCGGCGCCGCGCCCTGCTTCAGGCGCAGCCGGTACGCCACCAGCGTGTCGCAGGCCAGCAGCGTGAACAGCAGCAGCCCCTGGAACACGGCCGTGAGCGACTTGGGCAGCCCCAGGCGCGACTGCGCCAGTTCGCCGCCGATGTAGAACATGCTCATCAGGATGGCCGAGAACACCATGCCCACCGGATGCAGCCGGCCGACGAAGGCCACGATGATGGCCGCGAAGCCATAGCCGGCCGGCACGTGCGGCGTGAGCTGGCCGAGCGGCCCCGCCACCTCGAGCGCGCCGGCCAGGCCGGCCGCCGCGCCGGAGGTCAGCAGCGCGATCCACACCGCGCGCCGGGCCGAGAAGCCGGCATAGCGCGCCGCCGCCGGCGCCAGCCCGCCCACCTGCTGCGCGAAGCCCAGCCGCGTGCGGAACAGGAACACCCACAGCGCCGCCACGCCCACCAGCGCGATGACCACGCCGATGGTCACGCGCGAGCCCTTCATCAGCCGCGGGATCTGCGTCACCGCGTCGAAGGTCTTGGTCTGCGGGAAGTTGTAGCCCATCGGGTCCTTCCAGGGCCCGCCCACCAGCCACAGCAGCAGCAGCGTGGCCACGTAGACGAGCATCAGGCTGGTGAGGATCTCGTTGGCGTTGCACGCATCGCGCAGCCAGGCCACGATGGCCGCCCACAGCATGCCGCCCAGCACGCCGGCCAGCAGGATGAGGGGCACGATCCACTGGCCCGTGCCCTTGTCCGCCAGCAGCGCGACGCCGCCGCCGGCGATGGCGCCCAGGATGAACTGGCCCTCGGCGCCGATGTTCCAGAGGTTGGAGCGGAAGCACACCGCCAGCCCGAGCGCGATGATCAGCAGAGGCGTGGCCTTGACCATCAGCTCGCCGATGGCATAGCTGCTGCGGATCGGCTCCCAGAAGAAGACCTGCAGCCCGCGCACGGGGTCCTTGCCCAGCGCGGCGAACAGGACGACGCCGATGACGACGGTGACCAGCAGCGCCAGGATCGGCGATCCGTAGCTCCAGAAGCGCGACAGCTGCGGCCGCAGTTCAAGCCTGAGCATGGGCGCCCTCCTCCATGTTTTTCTCGTTGCGGCGCGCGGCGGCGCCCTCCCATAGCCCGCTCATCCATTCGCCGATCTGCGGCACGGTGGCGGCCGAACGGTCGATGGAAGGCGACAGCCGCCCCTTGGCGATGACGTGCAGCCGGTCGCTGATCTCGAACAGCTCGTCCAGCTCCTCGCTGACCACCAGCACCGCGCAGCCGGCGTCGCGCAGCGCCAGGATCTCGGCCCGGATCAGCGCCGCCGCCCCCACGTCCACGCCCCAGGTGGGCTGGGAGACGATGAACAGCTTCGGCCCGGCATCGATCTCGCGCCCGACGATGTACTTCTGCAGGTTGCCGCCCGAGAGCGACTTGGCCGCCGCGTTCGGCCCGCCGGCCTTGACCTTGAAGCGCTCGATGATGGCCTCGGCCTGCCGCTGCATCCGGCCGGTGCGCAGCCAGCCGCCCGCGCCCACCGCGTCGTCGCGGGTGAGCAGCAGGTTGTGCGCCAGGCCCAGCGTGGGCACCGCGCCGCGGCCCAGCCGCTCCTCCGGCACGAAATGCAGACCCAGCCGGCGCCGCGCGCGCGGCCGCAGGCGCCCTGCCGGCCGGCCGAACACCTCCACCATGCCCGGCGCGGCCCGCACGTCCTCGCCCGACAGGGCGTAGAGCAGTTCCTTCTGGCCGTTGCCGGAGACGCCGGCCACGCCCACCACCTCGCCGGCGCGCACCTCGAAGGAGATGCCCTCCAGGTCCACGCCGAACTGGTCCTCGCGCGGCAGGGCCAGCGCCTGCACCCGCAGCGCGACCCCGCCCACGTTCGACGGCCGGTGCGTGAGCGGCGGCGGCTCGGCGCCGATCATCAGGCGCGACAGCGACTCGTTGCTCTCCTGCCGCGGGTCGCACACGCCGGTGACCTTGCCGCCGCGCAGCACGGTGCAGGCAGTGCACAGCTCGCGGATCTCGTGCAGCTTGTGGCTGATGTAGAGGATCGAGCAGCCCTCGGACGCCAGCTTCTTCAGCACCACGAACAGGCGCTGCACCGCCTGCGGCGTCAGCACCGAGGTGGGCTCGTCCAGGATCAGCAGCTTCGGCTCGGTCAGCAGCGCGCGAATGATCTCCACCCGCTGCATCTCGCCCACCGACAGGGTGTGGACGGGGCGCTGCGGGTCGATCTCCAGCCCGTACTCGCCGGCCTTGGCGACGATGCGGCGCGTCACCTCGGCCAGCGGCTGGCTCTTGTCCAGCCCCAGCCACACGTTCTCGGCCACGGTCAGGGTGTCGAACAGGCTGAAGTGCTGGAACACCATCGCGATGCCCAGCGCCCTCGCCTCCTGCGGGTTGCGCACCGCGACCGGCCGGCCGTCGAAGGCGATGCTGCCCTCGTCCGGCTTGACCGATCCGTAGATGATCTTCATCAGCGTGGACTTGCCGGCGCCGTTCTCGCCGAGCACGGCGTGGGTCTCGCCGGGCTGGACCGTGAGCGAGACACCGCTGTTCGCCACCACGGAGGGGTAGCGCTTGGTGATGCCCGCGAGCTGGAGTCTGGGGGGGGACATGGTCAGGTGGCCTTCGGTCGTCGCTCTTGT
>NZ_JBIQNC010000007.1:0-64148 GCF_044462705.1 Xenophilus sp. | reverse complement strand
CGCCGCCCGATCCCGTAGGCTGGCCTTCGCCAAGCGTTCCAGGAGATACGCCATGCCAAGCCGATCGAACGGCCACTCCGCCGGGGTGGCCGATATCCAGGCAGTGCGCACGCTGGCCCTGTTCGGGGCCGCCGCCACCGGCAAGACCACGCTGGCCGAGGCCCTGCTGCAGCAGGCCGGCGCCATCGGCACCGCCGGCAGCGTGGAGCGCGGCAGCACCGTCAGCGACCACGACCCGCTCGAGCGCCGCATGCAGCATTCGCTGCTCGCCTCGGTGCTGCATCTCACCCACGCCGACACCCGCGTGCACCTGCTCGACACGCCCGGCAGCCCCGACTTCGTCGGGCACAGCCTGCCGGCGCTGGAGGCGGTGGAGTCGGCCGCGGTGGTGCTCAGCGCCACCGCCGGCGTCGACCCGATGGCGCAGCGCTTCATGGCGCAGGCGGCGGCGCGGCGGCGCGTGCGGCTGCTGGTGGTCAACAAGATCGACGCGCCGGGCGCCGACTGCGCCGGCCTGCTGGCGCAGCTGCAGGAGACCTTCGGCCGCGAGTGCCTGCCGCTGAACCTGCCGGCCGAGGGCGGCAGCCAGGTGCGCGACTGCTTCTTCGCCCGAGAGGGCACGAGCGACCTGGGCCCGGTGGACGCCGCGCACCGCGCGCTGGTGGAGCAGGTGGTGGAGGTCGATGCCGGCTTCGTCGAGCGCTACCTGAACGACGGCGACGTCGATCCTTCCGAATTGCATGCCCCGCTGGAGCAGGCGCTGCGCGAGGGCCACCTGATCCCCGTGTGCTTCGTCTCGGCGCGCACCGGCGCCGGCGTCGCGCAGCTGCTGGATGCGATCGTGCGCCTGCTGCCCGACCCGGGCGAGGCGAACCCGCCGGACTTCCTGCTGGGCGAAGGCGAGGCGGCGCAGCCCATCGAGGCGCTGCCGGATCCCGCGCGCCACGTGCTGGCCCACGTGTTCAAGCTCACGCTCGATCCCTTCGTCGGCAAGCTGGGCGTGTTCCGCGTGCACCAGGGCACCATCACGCCGGGCAGCCAGCTCTACGTGGGCGACGGGCGCAAGCCCTTCAAGGTCGGCCACCTGTTCATGCTGCAGGGCAAGAACCACGAGGAGGTGCCGCAGGCGCTGCCCGGCGACATCGTGGCCGTGGCCAAGGTGGACGAGCTGCACTTTGACGCCGTGCTGCACGACGCCGCCGAGGACGCGCACGTGCACCTGGCGCCGCTGGCGCTGCCGGTGCCCGTGCACGGCCTGGCGGTGGAGCCGGTGCGCCACGGCGACGAGCAGCGCATGTGGGAGATGCTCTCGCGCGTGGTGCAGGAAGACCCCTGCCTGCGGCTGGAGCAGGTGGCCGCCACGCACGAGACGGTGCTGTACGGCCTGGGCGAGTTGCACCTGCGCGTGGTGCTGGAGCGGCTGGCCGAGATCCACAAGTTCGAGGTGCGCACGCGGCCGCCGCGCATCGCCTACCGCGAGACCATCACCGCGCCGGCCGAGGGCCACCACCGCCACAAGAAGCAGACCGGTGGCGCCGGCCAGTTCGGCGAGGTGTTCCTGCGCGTGGAGCCGCTGCCGCGCGGCGGCGGCTTCGAGTTCGTGGACCAGGTCAAGGGCGGCGTGATTCCCGGCCAGTTCATGCCCGCCGTGGAGAAGGGCGTGCGCGAGGTGCTGGCGCAGGGCGCCATCGCCGGCTACCCGGTGGTGGACGTGCGGGTGGTCGTCTACGACGGCAAGCACCACAGCGTGGACAGCAAGGAAGTGGCTTTCGTCGCCGCCGGCCGCAAGGCCTTCCTGGCGGCCGTGCGCGAGGCGCGGCCGATCGTGCTGGAGCCGGTGGTGCAACTGGAGATCGCCGCGCCCGAGCCGGCCATCGGCGACATCACGGCCGACCTGTCGGGCCGCCGCGGGCTGGTCAACGGCACCACCGCCGGCGGGGCGGGCACGGCCGTGGTCAAGGGCCTGGCGCCGCTGGCCGAGTTGAGCGGCTACCAGTCGCGCCTGAACGCGCTGACCGGCGGCCAGGGGCGCTACGCCCTGCAGCTGTCGCACTACGAGGCAGTGCCGCCGGCGACGCAGCAGCAGTTGATGGGGCAGTGGCGGGGGGCGGCAGAGGACTGATGCGGCGCCAGCCGGGAGGTTGCCCGGCTGGCGCTACAGCACGGCCTCCAACCCTTTGCGCTCCAGCAGGTGCAACAGCTTCAGCGACGGTCCGCTGGGCTGCTTGTCGCCCTGCTCCCACTTCCTCACGGTCGAGACGCTGGTGTTGAGCACGCCGGCCAGCACCGCCTGGCTGAGCTTGAGTTGGGCGCGCAGCGCCCGGATCTGGGCACTGTCGTAGGGTGGCACGGGCTCGATGCACAGGGCGTCGAATTTACTCATCTTGCGCTTGTCGATGAAGCCCAGGCGATGCAGGTCGCGCGCCGTCTCATGGACGGCTTCGAGGATGGGGCTCTTGGCCCGGGTCTTGACGGTCATGGCAAATCTCCTGCAAGGCGCCGTCTTCGACGGCTTCGTTCAACTGCGCGGCCGTGCGCGCCAGCCATTCGGCGGCGACGGCCTGCAAGGCTTCCAGCTCGGCCTCGGAAATGTTGGCGCGGTCGTTCTTCTCGAAGCCGAACACGAAGAACCATCGATCGCCCCGGTTGGTCGCCACGAGTGTCCTGGCGCCGCTGCTCTTGCCGCGGCCGGGCAAGGCCACCCGCTTCTTGACGACGCCGCCACCCAGGTCCGCATCGACCAGGCCACGGCGCATTTCGCCGACGGCTTTGCACAGCACCGGGTCGGTCAGGTCCGTCTTGCGCATCCAGCGGCTGAAGTGACGGGTCTTGAAGACGCGATGCATGGTTGAATTATGCCACTCAGTGACATAGTTCATGGGCCGCCTTGCATCGGGATCCGGCGCGGCGCCCGTTCAGCCCCGCACCTGCTCCCAGCTCAGCCCGAAGCGCCCGAGGTACTTGCGCAGCCGGTCGGCATCGTTGACCACGCTGCGCTGCAGGCGCGAGGCCTGGAACAGCCGGCGCCCCGCGTCCGACAGGCTGCGGGCGCCGCGGCACACGCGCAGCACGCCCTGCAATTGCAGCCGGTCGAAGAGGTCGAGCGCCGCCTCGGCCTCGGCGCCGAGCAGGGCGGCCAGGTCGATGTCGCCATCGGCGCTGCCGCCAGCCCCGCCGTCCGCATGCTTCCACAGCCAGCGCAGCCGCGCGATCTCGGCCTGCACCAGCGGCTCGGTGATGCGTCCGCCCTCGGCCAGCGTGGCCAGCCGCGTCACGCTGGCGGCCAGGTCGCGGAAGTTGCCGCTCCAGGGTGCCTCGCCGGGGTTCTGCGCGAAGCGCAGGTAGGCGGCGCGCGCCTCGGCGTTGAAGCGCACGGCGCTGCGGTTCTCCTGCGCGTGCAGGGCCAGCAGGTGGTCGACGTTGGGCTCGATGTCCTCCGGCCGCTCGGCCAGGCCGGGCAGGGCGTAGGTCCAGAGGTTGATGCGCGCGAACAGGTCCTCGCGGAAGCGGCCCGCCGCCACCTCGCCGCGCAGGTCGCGGTTGGTGCCGGCGATGAGCTGGAAGTCGCTCTCCACCTCGCGGTCGGCGCCCATCGGGTAGAAGCGCTTTTCCTCGATGGCCTTGAGCAGCATGGCCTGCTCGTCCAGGCCCAGTTCGCCGATCTCGTCGAGGAACAGCACGCCCTCGTGCGCGGTGCGCAGCAGGCCGGCGCGCTCCGCGGCGGCGCCGGTGAAGGCGCCCTTGCGGTGGCCGAACAGGGTGGAGGCCGCGCCGTCGCCGCGCAGCGTGGCGCAGTTCACCTCGACGAAGTCGCCCACGATCTGGTGGCGCGACTTCTTCAGCTCGAACATGCGCCGCGCCAGGTGCGACTTGCCCGCGCCGGTGGGGCCGGCCAGCAGGATCGGCGCGCGCGAGCGCACCGCCACCCGCTCGATCTCGTCGATCAGCGCGTTGAAGCGTGCGTTGCGCGTGGCGATGCCGCGCTTGAGGAAGGCCACCGCGTCGCGCTGCTCGGCCGCGAAGCGCTGCGCGATGGCGTCGTAGCGCGACAGGTCGAGGTCGATCAGCGCCACCTCGCCCGGCTGGCCGGGACGCTGGCGCTTCGGCGGCGAGGTCTGCGCCAGCACGCCGGGCAGGGTGCGCGATTCCGTCAGCAGGAACAGGCAGATCTGCGCCACGTGCGTGCCGGTGGTGATGTGGGCCCAGTACTGCTCGCGCTCCGTGTCGAAGGGGTAGGCGCGCGCCCAGTCGAACAGGCGCGTGTAGACCTCGCCGAAGTCCCACGGGTCGGCGATGGGCAGCGGCACCAGGTTCACCTGCGTCTCGGGCGAGACGGTGGCGATGTCGGCCTTCACGCGCTCGGCCAGTGCCAGGTGGCGCTCGGTGTAGAGCAGTTCCAGGCGTGCGACCACCATTTCCTCGCGCTGCGTGAGCGCGACCGTGGGGCGCCACTTCTCCCAGCGGCCCGTGCCCTGGCCGGAATCGAGCTGCGTGCCGAGGAAGCCGATGACGACGATGGGTTTCATTGGGCTAGAAATTTAGCTTGAATTCTAGTTTTTCGTGAATCGCATAGGCGAGAAGCTGTGCCACTGGAAGAGAATTTCCTTGAATATCAATGGCTTGAGTGAAGCTGCACCGTGGTGGCGCGACATGGCATGCTCCTCGCAATGGAGTGCCCAAGCGCCGCGTGGCGTGAGTCGGGGGAAGGCGCGATGGGCGCCTTCCCCGAACGACCGGAAGGAACGAGAGCCATGAACCAGAACAACTACGACCTGCACGATGTCGAGCACGGTGTGCCCGTGAAGATGTGGACCCGCGGCGTGCCCGTGGAAGACGAGGCAAAGCGCCAGCTCGAGAACGCGGCGCGCCTGCCCATCGTGTTCCGGCACATCGCGGCCATGCCCGACGTGCACTACGGCATCGGCGCCACCGTGGGCTCGGTGATCCCGACCTTCAAGGCCATCATCCCGGCCGCGGTGGGCGTGGACATCGGCTGCGGCATGATGGCCTGCAAGACCACGCTGCATGCCAACGACCTGCCCGACAACCTGGGCCCGCTGCGCGCAGCCATCGAGAAGGCCGTGCCGCACGGCTCGAACCCCCGGCGCCAGGGCCGCGACAAGGGCGCGTGGGAAACCCCGCCCGACGAGACCGATGCCGCCTGGGCGCAGCTCAAGGGCGAGTTCGACGCGATCTGCGAGGACTACCCGCGCCTTGCGAACACCAACAACCACAAGCACCTGGGCACGCTGGGCACGGGCAACCACTTCATCGAGGTCTGCCTGGACGAGGCGGGCGCGGTGTGGTTCATGCTGCACTCCGGCTCGCGCGGTGTGGGCAATGCCATCGGCACCCACTTCATCGAGCTGGCGAAGAAGGATGCCGAGCGCCACCAGCGCAACCTGCCGGACCAGGACCTGGCCTACTTCGAGGAAGGCAGCCGCTACTTCGGCGACTACGTGCGCGCCGTCGGCTGGGCGCAGAAGTTCGCCCGCGCCAACCGCGAGGTGATGATGCAGCGCGTGGTCGCGGCCGCGCGCTTGTGTCTCGCCAAGCCCTTCGAGGCGCACGTGGAGGCGGTGAACTGCCACCACAACTACGTGCAGCGCGAGACGCACTTCGGCGAGGACGTGCTGGTGACCCGCAAGGGCGCGGTGAGCGCCCGCGCGGGCGAGCTGGGCATCATCCCCGGCAGCATGGGCGCGCGCAGCTACATCGTGCGAGGCAAGGGCAACCCCGAGTCGTTCATGAGCTGCAGCCACGGCGCGGGCCGCAAGATGAGCCGCACCAAGGCGAAGAAGCTGTACACCGTGGCCGACCAGGTGGCCGCCACCGAGGGCGTGGAGTGCCGCAAGGACGCCGACGTGATCGACGAGATCCCGATGGCCTACAAGGACATCGACGCCGTGATGGCGGCGCAGCAGGACCTGGTGGAGGTGGTCTACACGCTCAAGCAGGTGGTGTGCGTGAAAGGATAGGGCCGCACGCGCCGCCCCTGCGGGCGATGCCGGCAGCGGCGGAAGGAAGAACGATGAAGAGCAACAAGCAGCGCCGCGCCGAGATCGTGGCCCGCCGTCTGGCGCGGGCCGACCGGCTGCGGGTGCAGATGAAGACCCCGCAGGACGCGCGCGGCTTTGCCGTGCAGCCCGGCTGCGTGCCGGCCGACACCGTCCTGCTGGCACGGCTGAACAACAGCTACGGCCTGCCGTCTTTCTACCTGGACCGGCCCTTCACCTGCCGCGACTGCGGCGCGCAGGCCGTCTGGACGGCGAAGCAGCAGAAGTGGTGGTACGAGGTGGTGCGGGCCCACATCGACAGCAGGGCCGTTCGCTGCCTGCCGTGCCGGCGTGCGCGCCGCACGGCGCTCGCGGCATCGCGCGCGGCGCCCGGCGCGAATCGGCTCGGCGACGAGGTGGCATGGCTGCGCGCCGTGAGCGCGGCGCCGCCGGACGCGCAGACCGAGGCGCGCGTGGAGGCCGCGCTGCGCAGCAAGTGGGACGGCGTGCGCAAGGTCGCCATCGAGGTGCTGGGCCGCTGGCGCCGCCCCGCCGACCTGCCGCGGCTGCGCGAGTGGGCGCACGACGAATCGCTGGGCCGCTGGAGCGCCGTGCGCCGCGCGGCCGCCGAGGCGCTGGCGGCGGCAAGCAACGAGAAGACGACATGACGAAGCGTGAAGACAACGAATTCCTGCGCTCGGCCCACCCGGTCGAGCCCGCCGTGCGGGCGCAGATCCTGGAGGAGCTGCGCGCCATCGAGGCACGCCACGAGGTGACCGTGCTGTTCGCCTGCGAGTCCGGCAGCCGCGGCTGGGGCTTCGCCTCGCCCGACAGCGACTACGACGTGCGCTTCATCTACGTGCACCGCCTGCCGTGGTACCTGACGGTGGCGCCCGGCCGCGACGTGATCGAGCTGCCGATCTCCGTGCCGAGCGTGGGGGCTCCGCCTCTGGACATCAACGGCTGGGAGCTGCGCAAGGCGCTGGGCCTGATGCGCGAGTCCAACCCCACGCTGCTGGAGTGGCTGCGCTCGCCCATCGTCTACCGCGAGGAGGCCGGGGCCATGGCGCGCTTCCGCACGCTGGCCGAGGCGGTCTACACGCGCCCGCGCGCCTGGCACCACTACCGCTCGATGGCGAAGAAGAACTTCCGCGAGCACCTGCAGGGCGAGGCGGTGCGCTTCAAGAAGTACCTGTACGTGCTGCGCCCGCTGCTGGCGGCGCGCTGGATCGCCGCCCGCGACGGCGTGCCGCCGATGCGCTTCGCCGAGCTGGCGCAGCAGGTGCTCGACGCGCGCGCCGACGCCGCGCTGATCGCCGAGATCGACGCGCTGCTGGAGGTGAAGATGCGCGCCGGCGAGGCGGCGACCAGCCCGCGCTGGCCGGGCATCCACGCCTTCATCGAGGCCGAGCTGGCGTCGCCGGCCGACGCGCCCCCGCCGGCGCCGTTCCGCGATGGCGCGGGCGCGCTCGACGCCTTCCTGCGCGACACCGTGCTGCGCTTCGGCGCGCCGGCGCAGGAGAAGGAGGAGGGCGCCGCATGATCGAACTCGACGGTTCCGAAGGCGAGGGCGGCGGCCAGATCCTGCGCACGGGCCTGGCGCTGGCGATGCTGGCGCAGCGGCCGCTCGCCATCGAGCGCATCCGCGCCGGCCGGCCCAAGCCCGGCCTGATGCGCCAGCACCTGGCCTGCGTGCAGGCGGCCGCGGCCGTGTGCGGCGCGCGGGTGCAGGGCGCCGAGCTGGGCGCGCAGGCGCTGCGCTTCGAGCCCGGCCCGGTGCGTGCCGGCGCCTACCGCTTCGCCATCGCCGGCGCGGGAAGCTGCCTGCTGGTGCTGCAGACCGTGCTGCCGGCGCTGCTGCTGGCGGACGGGCCGAGCACGCTGCACCTGAGCGGTGGCACCCACAACCCGTGGGCGCCGCCCTTCCACTTCGTCGAGCGCGCCTTCGCGCCGCTGGTGCGGCGCACGGGCGCGGAGCTGGACCTGACGCTGCGCCGCCACGGCTTCCACCCGGCCGGCGGCGGCGAGGTGCTGGCCACGGTCACGCCGGCGGCCGGCGCGCTGCAGCCCTTCGACCTGATGGCGCGCGGCGAGCTGCGCGAGGCCTGGGCCGACTGCCTGGCGCCGGGCCTGCCGCGGCGCATCGCCGCGCGCGAGCTGGCGGTGTTCGGCGAGGCGACCCGCTGGGCGCCGGAGCAGCTGCGCCACGGCGACGCGCGGCAGGACGAGGGGCCGGGCAACGCGCTGATGGCGACGCTGGTCCACGAGCACGCCACCGAGGTGTTCATGGCGCTGGGCGAGAAGTCGCTGCCCTCCGAGCAGGTGGCGCGCCGCCTGCTGGGCGAGATGCGCGCCTTCCAGGCCCGCCCCGCGGCGGCCGTCGGGCCGCACCTGGCCGACCAGCTCGCCCTGCTGCTGGCGCTGGCCGTGTGGCGCAGCGGCCGGCCGGCGCGCTTCAGCTGCAGCCAGGCGACGCCGCACCTGCGCACGCAGTGCGCGGTGATCCCGCGCGTGCTGCCGGTGACGGCGGCCATCGACGAGGCCGGCGCGGTGCCGGTGGTGCGGCTGGCGCCGGCCGGCTGAGCGCCGCGCCCCTCAGATCAGGTTGCGCATCGCCTCGGCCGTCTCGCGCAGCACCGGCAGCACGCGCGCGACCGCGCCGTCGCTGCTCTCGCGGCCCATCGGCATGGTGATGTTGAGCGCGCCCACCAGCTCGCCGTGCCGGTCCCGCAGCGGCACGGCGATGCCGCGCGAGTTCAGGTCGAGCTGCTGCTCCGACAGCGCCCAGCCCTGGGCGCGGATGCGCGCCAGCTCGCGTGCCAGCTGCTGCTTGCTGGCGATGGTGTGAGAGGTGAAGACCTGCAGCTCGTGCGTCGCCAGCCAGCGCCGGGTCTCCTCCTCGGGCCGCAGGGCCAGCATCAGCATGCCCGAGGCCGTGACCTGCGCCGCCACCCGCGCGCCCAGCACGTAGCCGGTGTTCATGCTGCGGTTGGGTCCGTTGCGGGCGATGTAGACCACCTCGTCGCCGTCCAGCACCGCCAGGTAGGCCGTCTCGTGCGTGCCGGCCGCCACGCGCTGCAGGAAGGGCTGCACGATGCGCGGCAGCCGTGCCGACTCGAGGTACGACTGGCCCAGCCGCAGCACCCGCGGCGTCAGCCAGAACAGCTTGCCGTCGGTCGCCACGTAGCCCATGTGCTGCAGCGTCAGCAGGTAGCGCCGCGCGGCGGTGCGGGTCATGCCGGTGCGCTGGCCGGCCTCGCTGGCGGTCATGCGCGGGTGGGCGTCGTCGAAGGCCTCGATGATGCCCACGCCGCGCTCCAGGCCGGCGATCCAGTCGCGCCGGTCCAGGCCCGGCGGGGCGTCGTCGTCGGAGGGCTTGGCGGAAGGCGCGGGCATGGTGGACAGTGTGCGCAGCGGCCCGCACCCTGCGGTGCCGGTCGGCTCAGGGGAAACCCTCTATGCGATCGATCATCGATCAAAAATGTTCGATTATCGAACGCGGCGATGCGGCCGGCCGATGCGCGCCCGGGCGCCGCTTCCTACAGTGCCTGCACGAACGCGGCAGGGCGCTTTTTCCGACGACTTCACCGCGAAAGGCAATTTCCCATGGCAGACATCCACGGCAACACGGACCTGTACCTGATCCCCGGCGACCCGGTGACCAACGTGCGCCTGCCGCGCATGTTCAACGCCGTGTTCGACCGCTGCGGCATCGCCGCGCGCATGCTGCCGGTGCAGGTGCGCGCCCGCGACTTCGCCGTGTGGCTCAAGGCCAGCTTCCTGGCGCGCAACGTCAAGGGCATGGTGATCGCGCCGCCGCACAAGCCGCTGGCGGTCGACCTGCTGGACGGCTGCGGCCTGTTCGCGCGCATCGCCGGCTCGGTCAACGTGGTGCGCCGCACGCACACCGGCGACCTGGAGGGCGACCTGTTCGACGGCGAGGGCATCGTCGGCGCGCTCGACCGCTTCGGCATCCCCTTCCGCGGCAGGCGCGTGCTGATCCTGGGCGCAGGCGTGAGCGCGGCGGCCATCGGCGTCTCGCTGGCCGAGGGCGGCGGCGACGACGGCGCCGGCCACATCGCCTTCTACGACCCGGCGCCGGGCAAGTCGGCCGGCGTGGCGGCGCGCATCGACGACGCCTTCGACGCCCGCGTGGTGGCGGTGCCCAACGCCGACCCGGCGGGCTACGACCTGGTCATCAACGGCACCTCGGTCGGCCTCTCTGAAGGCGACCCGCTGCCCTGCGACGTGGCGCGCATGGAGCCGCATGCGGCCCTGTTCGACATCCTGCTGCGCAATCAGCCCACGCCGCTGGTGCGCGCCGCGCGTGCGCGCGGCCTGCATGCGCAGCCCGGCTTCGAGATGCTGGTGCAGCAGATGGCGCACTACTTCGACTACTTCGCGCTGCCGCAGGCGGGCGCCCTGGTGCGCCAGGACGCCGACTTCCTGCGCGAGCTGATCTACCCGCCGGCGCTGGCCGGCGAAATCCGCAACCCCTGGCGCTACCCGGACGCGGGACCGCGCTGAAACCGGTGGCGGCGGCCCATGCCTTCGAAGGCCCGCCACCTCACCATCCACCCGGAGACAACATGAGCAGCACCGTCACGGCCCACGAGCCGCAGGGCAGGCACCAGTCGAAGAAGGCCGCGGCCAGCGGCTGGATCGGCTCGGCCCTCGAGTACTACGACTTCTTCATCTACGCCACCGCCGCCGCGCTGGTGTTCCCGCAGATCTTCTTTCCCAAGGGCGATCCGGCCATCGCCATCATCGCCTCGCTGGCCACCTACGGCGTGGGCTACGTGGCGCGGCCCATCGGCGCCTTCGTGCTGGGCCACCTGGGCGACACGCACGGGCGCAAGCAGGTGCTGGTGTGGTGCATGTTCCTGATGGGCTTCTCGACCATCGCGGTGGGCCTGCTGCCCACCTACGAGCAGGTCGGCCTGCTGGCGCCCACGCTGCTGGTGCTGATGCGGCTGATCCAGGGCTTCGCGGTGGCCGGCGAGATCTCGGGCGCCAGCTCGATGATCCTGGAGCACGCGCCCTTCGGCCGCCGCGGCTTCTTCGCCAGCTTCACGCTGCAGGGCGTGCAGGCGGGGCAGATCCTGGCCGCCGCCGTGTTCCTGCCCCTGGCGCACTACATGCCCACCGAGCAGTTCAACAGCTGGGGCTGGCGCATCCCCTTCATCCTGAGCTTCGTGGTCATCGTCGCCGGCTGGATCATCCGCCGCGAGGTGGCCGAGACGCCGGCCTTCACCGACAAGTCGGCGCTCAAGGAGCGCGCCCGCTCGCCCATCGTCGACGCCTTCAAGTACAGCACGCCCGACATGCTGCGCGTGGTGTGCATGGCGCTGATGAACGTGATCCCCGTGGTCGCCACCATCTTCGGCGCCGCCTACGCGGTGCAGCCGGCCTACGGCATCGGCTTCGAGAAGGACGTGTACCTGTGGATCCCCGTGCTGGGCAACATCCTGGCGGTGCTGGTGATCCCCTACGTGGGCAACCTGTCCGACCGCATCGGCCGCCGCCCGCCGATCATCGTCGGCTCGCTGCTGGCCGGGCTGCTGGCCTTCGGCTACCTCTACGCCATCAGCATCAAGAACGTGCCGCTGGCCATCTGCATGTCGCTCTTGATGTGGGGCATCGTCTACCAGGGCTACAACGCGGTGTTCCCCAGCTTCTACCCGGAGCTGTTCCCGACCCGCACCCGCGTGTCGGCCATGGCGATCTCGCAGAACCTCGGCACCGCCATCACCGCCATGCTGCCGGCGCTGTTCACGGCCGTCGCCCCGCCCGGCGCGTCGAACATCTGGCTCACGGTCGGCGCCATCGCCTTCGGCATCACCGTGATCGCCGCGCTGGCGGCGTTCAGCGCCCGCGAGACCTATCGCGTGCACATGAACGACCTGGGCAGGCCCGACGCGCAGCCGGTCGACAAGGCCGAGTACGACCGCCTGCGCGCCGCGTCGATGGCCGCCGCGCAGCCGGCCTGAGCCCGCCTTCGAGACCGGCGCCGCCATGTCCATCGACCTCGCCCGCTTCGGCTTCAACACCGTCACCATGGGCGGTGCGCTGGGCCACAAGCTCGACTGCATGAAGGCGGCGGGCTTCTCCGGCGTGGAGCTGTGGGCGCGCGACCTGGTCGCGCACCCGGGCGGCGTGGAGGAGGCGGCGCGCATCGTGAAGGCCAGCGGCCTGAAGGTCACCGACTTCCAGCCGCTGCGCGACTTCGAGTGCGCCCCCGACGCCATGCGCCCGCACCGCCTGGAGATGGCGCGCGAGCAGCTGCGCCAGATGGCGCTGGTGGGCGCCGACCTGCTGCTGGTGTGCTCCACCACCAGCCCGCTGGCCATCGACGACCCGGAGCGCGCCGCGGAAGACCTGCGCACGCTCGCCACGCTGGCCACGCCGCTGGGCATCCGCATCTGCTACGAGGCCCTGTCCTGGGGCCGGCACGTCAACCGCTGGCACCAGGCCTGGGACATCGTGCGCCGCTGCAACCGCAGCAACGTCGGCCTGAACCTCGACAGCTTCCACATGTCGGTGCACGGCGACGACACGCCCGAGACGCTGGCGCGGCTGGCCGAGGTGCCGGTGGAGAAGATCTTCCTGGTGCAGCTCGCGGACTACTTCTTCGAGTACAGCGACCGCCAGGCCGACATGATCGAGCTGGCGCGGCACCAGCGCCTGTTCCCCGGCGAGGGCCTGCACGACGTGCGCGACCTGGTGCAGCTGCTGGAAGACCGCGGCTACCGCGGCCACTACACCTTCGAGGTGTTCAACGACGACTACGTCAACTCCGACCCGATGGTGGTCGCGCAGCGCGGCATGAAGGCCGCGCGCCGGCTCAGCGAGAGCCACGTCGCGCGCTCCTGAGTCCTCACAGGCAATGCTTCCCATGATCTCCGGCAAGACCACCCTCATCGCGCACCTCGGCTACCCCACCGGGACCTTCAAGGCGCCCATGATCTACAACCCCTGGTTCGAGCAGCAGGGCATCGACGCGGTCGTGGTGCCGATGGGCGTCAAGGCCGAGGACTACGCCGCGGCGCTGCCGCAGATCATGCGCTTCACCAACCTGCGCGGCGCGCTGGTGACCATGCCGCACAAGATATCCACGCTGCGGCTGGTCGACGAGGCCACGCCGACGGCGCAGATCGCCGGCGCCTGCAACGCCATCCTCAAGCGGCCCGACGGCACGCTGCTGGGCGACATGTTCGACGGCGCCGGCTTCGTGCGCGGCGTCGAGCGCAAGGGCCGCAGCTTCCGCGGCGCGCGCGTGCTGGTGTCCGGCTCGGGCGGCGTGGGCTCGGCCATCGCCGCCTCCATCGCGGCCGCCGGCGCCGCCGAGCTGATGCTGTTCGACGCGCATGCCGGCGCGGCCGAGGCGCTGGCCGGCCGCCTGCGCGAGCACCATCCGCAACTGAAGGTGGACACTGGCGCCAACGACCCGGCCGGCTTCGACATCGTCGTCAACGCCACGCCGCTGGGCATGAAGGAGGGCGACCCGCTGCCCTTCGACATCGGCCGCATCGACCCGAAGACCTTCGTCGGCGAGGTGGTGATGAAGGCCGAGTACACGCCGCTGCTGCAGGCGGCGCGCGCGAAGGGCTGCGAAGTGCAGGTGGGCACCGACATGCTGTTCGAGCAGATCCCGGCCTACCTGGAGTTCTTCGGCTTCGGCACGACGACCGCGGAGGCGCTGCGCGCCGTCGCGAAGCTGCAGTACTGATTCGACGGGTGCACGCGCAGGCGGGCGCCCCGGCTGGTTCCACAACGAAGAAGGAGACACACGCCATGAGAAGACGCACGCTATCCGCCGTCATCGCCGCCGCGGCGCTGGCCGCCGCCGGCCTGGCCGGCGCCCAGGTGAAGGAGCGCACCATCAAGTTCGCCTTCCAGAACCAGACCGGCCACCCGCAGGCCCAGGGTGCGCAGAAGTTCGCCGACCTGGTGGCGCAGAAGTCCGGCGGCAGGATGAGCGTGAAGCTCTTCCCCGGCGGTACGCTGGGCGGCGACCTGCAGACCGTCTCGGCCCTGCAGGGCGGCACGGTGGAGATGACCGTGCTCAACGCCGGCATCCTGGCGGCGCAGGTCAAGGAGTTCGCGGTCTACGACTTCCCCTTCCTCTTCGCCAACGCGCAGGAGGCCGACGCCGTGGCCGACGGGCCCTTCGGCCGCAAGCTGCTGGGCATGCTCGACGCCCGCCAGCTGCACGGCCTGGGCTACTGGGACCTGGGCTTTCGCAACCTCACCAACGGCCGCCGGCCGATCGCCCGGGCCGAGGACATCGCGGGCCTGAAGATCCGCGTGATCCAGTCGCCGATCTACATCGACCTGTTCGCCGCGCTCGGCGCCAACGCCACGCCGATGCCCTTCCCCGAGCTGTTCCCGGCGCTGGAGCAGCGCGTGGTGGACGGCCAGGAGAACCCCAACACGGTGATCCTCTCGTCGCGCTTCGCGGAGGTGCAGAAGTACCTGACCGAGACGCGCCACATCTACAACCCGCAGGCGCTGGTCGTCAGCAAGCGCTTCTGGGATTCGCTCTCGGCCGAGGAGAAGAAGATCGTCGAGGCGGCCGCGGCCGAGGCGACGGTGTTCCAGCGGCAGGTCTCGCGCGGCGCGGCCGACAGCGCGCTGGCCGCGCTGAAGCAGGCCGGCATGACGGTCACCGAGCTGCCGCCGGCCGAGGTGGCGAAGCTGCGCGAGAAGGTCAGGCCGGTGATCGACAAGTACACCGCCAGCGTGGGCGAGGCCACCGTCAAGGAACTGATGGCCGAGATCGCCAAGGTGCGCAAGTAGCCCCCTCCACCTGCCGGAGGATGGCCGTGCCCGCCGGCCCGCCGAACAATGGCCCGCCATGCCGGCTGCCGCCCCCCTCTCCATCCGCGACGACGCCAGCCTCGTGCCCTCCGGCGCGGCGCTGGCGCGCGTGGCCGTGCTGGCGCCCCTGGCCGCGCCGCGGCTCGATGCGCTGGCCGCCCGCTGCCGGTGGCAGCGCCTGGCGCCCTGGGAGCCGCTGGACCTGCGTGAGGCGGGCGCCGACGCCGCGCACCTGCTGGTGGCCGGCCGCATGCGCCTGAGCCTGCGCACGGCCGAGGGCGTGCAGGTCGACCTGCAGGAGATCGGCGGCGGCGACCTGTTCGGCGAGTGGGCCGCCGCACCCGGCGCGGCGGCCCCGCCCGCCGAGGGCGTGGCCCTGTCCCGCTGCCTGGTGGCGACGCTGGACGGCGCCTGCTTCCGCGCGCTGCTGGAGGAGGAGCCGCGGGTCGCGCTGCGCTGCGCCGGCTCGCTCGCGGCGCAGTTGCGGCAGCTGTCCGAGCAGGTGCTCTCGCTGCACGCCGCCCGCTGACGCCCCCGGCGCCCTTCAGCGCCCGACCAGCGCCAGGTAGTCGGTGCGGGTGGCGCGCGACACCGAATCGAGCACCTGCACGTACGGCGTCTGGTGGCGCACCAGCAGCCGGGCCGAGGCCACCGCCTTCGAGCGGCAGAACCAGTGGCAGGTGTGCTGCATGAGCAGCAACTCGGCGCTCATCATGTAGGCCTGCGCCTTCGGGTCGAGCTGCGCGGCGTTGGCGGCCACCGCCTCGATGCCGCGCGCATGGACGGCGAAGACGCGCCGCACGTCGAACAGCCGCCGCGCCGGCAGCAGCGGCTGGGCGAAGGGCAGCCACAGCGGCAGCCGGCTCACCTGGGCCAGCGGCGCCTCCATGCGCTGCACGTCGGCGGCGAAGCGCGCGAACTGCTGCGCCAGCGACTGCTCCACGCCGCTGAGGATGCCGCGGATCTGGCGGCGGCGCTCGGGGTCGTTCTCGCCCAGCCAGCGCAGGTAGCCGTCGAGCAGCTGCTCCATCTGCCGCTCGATCTGGTAGGTGCCGAGGTAGCGGCCGAGCAGGGCGATGCGGCGCTGCTGCTCGCGCTGCTTGAGCACGTACAGGCCGGCGGCGAGGACGATCAGGACGAGGAGGATTTCCATGGCGGGCCGCGCGCCGGCACGGCGGCGGTGAGGGGACGGGGAGGGCGGGAAGAAAGGCGAGGAACGCAGTGTAGGCAACGCGCCGGGCGGGGCCGGCGGCGCGCTTCAGCGCTCTTCGCCGGCCGCGGCGGCAGGCGGCAGGGCGATGCCCGTTCCGTAGTGCTGCGCCTTGTCGGAGTACATGGCGCGGTCGGCCCGCAGCAGCGCGGCCTCCAGGCTCTCGCCGGGGCTGCACAGCGCGGCGCCGATGGCGAAGCTCAGCGCGTGGCCGCTGGTGCCGGCGTAGAACTGGTTGTTCACCTCCACCAGCGAGGCCAGGCGGTCGCGCACCGCCTGCACCGCGCGCTCGTCGCCGCCGGGCAGCAGGATGGCGAACTCGTCGCCGCCGATGCGCGCCACGCTGGCCGGCGCGTCCACGCACTTGCCCAGCACCTCGCCGGCGCGGCGCAGCAGCGCGTCGCCGGCGGCGTGGCTGACCTCGTCGTTGACGCGCTTGAGGCCGTTCATGTCGATCGCCATCACCGCCACCGGCCACGGCCCCTTGCGCGCCAGGCGCTTGATCTCCTCGGTGTACCAGGTGCGGTTGCGCAGCTGCGTGAGCACGTCGTGCGTGCCCAGGTATTCCAGGTACGCCTCGGCCCGCTTGCGCGCCGTGATGTCCACCAGCGAGACGAGCACCAGGTCCCAGCGCTGCATGTGCTCGGGCAGCACCGCGAGCTGCATGTGGATGTGGATCGCCTCGCCCGAGAGCGAGTGGTTCACCACCTCGCGCTGCTGCGTGGTGCGGCCGTCCCACAGGTCGCGCAACTGCTCGGCGAAGGAGTCATGCATCTCGCCCTGGAAGATGTCGGGCAGGCGGCGCAGCAGCTCGTCCTTGGAGGAGGCGCCGAACATGCGCAGCGTCTCCTCGTTCACGTCGAGCACGCGGATCTCCTGCATGCAGCGGCTGATGAACTCGGGGTGCACCTTCAGGAAGGTGCCGAAGTCGCGGATGCCCTGCACGCGCACTTCTTCCAGCAGCCGGCGGATGCCGCTGAAGTCCTCCACCCACAGCGACACCGGCGAGCGCTCGAACAGGCCGCGCGCATAGCGCTCGCTGCGCGCCAGCGCGGCAGCGGTGCGCGACTGCTCGGTGACGTCGTCCAGCGAGACCAGCACACGCCCCCACGTCTGCTCGTGGCCGGGCAGCACGCGCACCCGCACGTCGACCTCCAGGCGGCGGCCGTCCAGCGTGTAGTTGACGGTGCGGTCCTCGAAGTGCAGCGCGCCGCCCCACAACTGCTCCAGCTCGTGCAGCATGTGCTCGCCGGCGTCGTCGCGGAACACGTCGCCCATGCGGTCCACCAGCTCGTCGAGGCTGGCGGCGCCGAAGAGCTGCAGCGTGGCCTGGTTGACCTTGATCACCTTCAGCGCCGCGGTGCAGGCCGTCAGCCGCGACGGGTCCTGCGCCAGGTAGGCGCGCAGGTCCTGCACGCCCTGCGCGCGCCAGCCGTCGAACAGGCGCTTCAGGCCGCCGAAGTCCTCCAGCCAGAGCGAGACCGGGGCGAGATCGAACATCGACTGGTCGTCGTTGGGGGCAAGCATCGGCGGGGTCGGAGCGGGCATGGGAAAGGGGGGCGCGGGCCTTGTGATGCTATCAGCGGGGCCCGCCGGCGCAGGCGAGTACTTTTCTCTCATCGGCCGCGCGTGCCACTTGCCGGCACAATCCGGAGCCATCCGCCACGGCGCCGGCCGTTGGTCCTCCTGCCTCTTTTTTCAAGCATGACCGCGCCCCTGCGCCGCTGGCTCGCGCGCCGCCTTCTGCCCGTCTGCACGCTGCTGGCCGCGTGCGCCTGCGCCTCGGCCGCCGCCGACGGCGCGTGGCACCTGCGCGTGGTCGGCGGCACCGGCCGCTACGCGCAGCACGAGGCCCGCTTCTGGACTGAGGAGCTGCCCCGCCTGAGCCAGGGGCGCTTCCGCGCCAGCCTGATGCCCTTCGACCGCGCCGGCGTGCCGGGCCAGAAGATGCTGGACCTGATCTCGGTGGGCGTGGTGCCCCTGGGCACCGTGACGCTCGCCCACGTGGCCGGCGAGTGGCCCGAGCTGGCCATCCCCGACATGGCGGGCCTGAGCGGCGACCTGGCCTCGCTGCGCCGCATGGTGCAGGCCTTCCGTCCGGCGACGGAGCGCCTGCTGCGCGAGCGCTTCAACGCCCGCCTGCTGGCGGTGTACGTCTATCCGGCGCAGGTCTTCTTCTGCCGGCAGCCGATGCAGGCGCTGGCCGAGATCAAGGGCCGGCGCGTGCGCGTGTCGGGCTACTCGCAGGCCGACTTCGTGCGCGCGCTGGGCGCCGAGCCGGTGTTCACCGAGTTCAACGCGATGATGGGCATGATGGAATCCGATGGCATCGACTGCGCCATCACCGGCGCGATGGCGGGCAACGCCGTGGGCCTGCACCGCGTCACCGGCACGCTGTTCACCCAGCCGCTCAACTGGGGCCTGACCCTGTTCGCCGTCAACGAGGACGCGTGGGCCGCCTTCCCGCCCGAGCTGCAGGCGCTGCTGCTGGAGCACATGCCGCGGCTGGAGGCCCGCAACTGGGCCGAGTCGGACAGCGACGCGCTGGCCGGCGTGGCCTGCAACATCGGCGCCAGCACCTGCGAGCCGGCGCGCCGCGGGCGCATGCAGGCCCAGGCACCCGGCGTGGCCGACGAGCGCCTGCGCCGCGACATCCTCGCCAACGCGGTGCTGCCGGGCTGGATGCGCCGCTGCGGCAGCGCCTGCGCCGAGCTGTGGAACCAGACGCTGGCGCCCCTCGTCGGCCTGCGCGCGGGAGGCCGGCCATGAACCGGCGCGGCCAGTTCTACGCCGCGGCCGCCATCTTCGGCGCCGTGCTGCTCTTCGTGCTGGCCGTGGCGGCGGCCACGCGCTTCTTCGTGCTGCAGTCCAGGCAGGCCGCCGAGCAGGCCGCCGAGAACCAGCTGGCGCGCTTCACCCAGGGCGCGTCGGCGGCGCTCAACCAGATCCTGCTGGACATCGACCTGCGGCTGGCCGAGGCCGGCGCCGCCCTGCGCCAGGGCCCGGGCGCGCCGGCGCAGGCGGACGCCCTGCTGCGCGGCGTGACGCGCAGCGACCTGCTGGTGCAGTACGCCGCCCTGGTCTCGCCCGAGGGCCACGTGCTCGCCGCATCGGGCCGCAGCGGCGCCGAGCAGGCGCTGCAACTGCCCGACGGCTTCCTCGCGCGCGCGCTGGCGCAGCCGGTGGCGGGGCTGGTGGTCAGCGCGCCCGTGGTCAGCCCCGTGACGTCGCAGCAGGTGCTGTACCTCGGGCGGCCGCTGCGCCTGGGCGAGCAGGGCCGCGCCGTCGCCGTGGCCGAGGTGCAGGCCGCCTCGCTCCTGCGCATCATCAACCAGGGCGTGGACATCCGCGGGCTCGAGACCACGCTGGAGCGCGACAACGGCACGCTGCTGGCCAGCGCGCCGCTGGGCATGCGGACCGCCCGCGCGCTCGGCCGGCCGCTGCAGCCCGGCGGCGACGGCGGGCTGCTGCGGCGCTTGCCGGCCCGGCTGTCCGGCGTGCCGGCCATCGTGGCGGCGCGCGCCACGCTGCAGGACGGCCTGGTGGTGGCCGGCAGCCTGCCGATGGACGTGGTGCTGGCCGACTGGGCGCGCCAGCGCCGCCTGGCGCGCGGCGCGGCGGCCACCTTCATCCTGACGATCCTGGGCGTGGGCTGGCTCTCGTGGCGGCACTGGCGCGGACAGTGGCGCCAGCGCGAGCACCTGCGCCACTCCAAGGCCATGCTCGACCAGGCGCTGGAATCCATGTCCGACGGCTTCGTGCTGCTGGACGCCCAGGGCCGCGTGCTCAACTGGAACCGCCGCTTCGTCGAGCTGTTCCCGCGGGCCGAGCCGGCCATCGCCTCCGGCGCGCCCTTCGCCCCCATCGAGCAGGAACTGGCCCTGCAGGCCGCTGCGCAGGAGCCACCGCCGCCGCTGGTGCCCGGCGAGCAGGAACTGCACCTGCCCGACGGCCGCGTGCTGGTGATCGTGCGCAGCAGCACGCCCGCCGGCGGCCTGGTGTGCGTGTACCGCGACACCACCGAGAAGCGCCTGCAGATGGCCGACATCATCGAGAGCCGCGCCCAGTTGCAGGCCACGCTGGACGCGCTGCCCGACGCCCTGCTCGAACTCGACCTGGACGGCCTGTGCCTGCGCTTCCACGCCGCGCGCAGCACCTCGCTGGAGCTCGACGCGCCGGTGGGCCGCACCGTGGCCGAACTGCTGCCCGGCGAGCCCGGCGCGCAGATCATGGCGGCGGTGCGCGACGCCTACCTCGGCGGCGTGTCGACCGGCCGGCAGTTCGAGCACCGCGCGCTGCAGGGCACCGCCTGGTTCGAGGTGTCTGCCTCGCGCAAGAGCGCCGGCGAGGGCCGCGAGGCGCGCTTCATCGTCATCCTGCGCGACATCACCGAGCGCATGGCCGCCGCGCGCCAGATCGAGCACCTGGCCTTCTACGACAACCTCACCGGCCTGCCCAACCGCCGCCTGCTGCTGCACCGCCTGCAGTCGGCGCTGGACGGCAACCAGCGCCACCAGCGCCTGGGCGCGCTGCTGTTCCTGGACCTGGACAACTTCAAGACCCTCAACGACGCGCAGGGGCGCTCGGTGGGCGACCTGCTGCTCAAGCACACCGCCGAGCGCCTGACCCAGCTGCTGGGCGAGGGCGACACCGTGGCGCGCCTGGGCGGCGACGAGTTCATCGTGATGCTTGGCGCCGTCGGCACGCGGCCGGATGCCGCCGCGCTGCAGGTGCAGGCCTTCGGCGACGCCGTGCTGGCCGAGCTGGGCCGGCCGGTGCAGCTGCCCGGCCTGCTCTACCACGGCACCGCCAGCATCGGCGCCGCGCTCTTCGGCGCGCATGCCGTCTCGCTGGAAGACCTGCTCAAGCAGGCCGACATCGCGATGGTGCACGCCAAGAAGGCCGGCGGCGGCGTGCTGCGCTTCTTCGAGCCCGACATGCAGGCCAGCGTGGCCGCCCGCGCCGCGCTGGAAAGCGAGCTGCACGCAGCGCTGAAGTCGCGCCGGCAGTTCACGCTGCACTACCAGCGACAGGTGACGGCCGAGGGCCAGATCATCGGCGCCGAGGTGCTGATCCGCTGGAACCACCCGGAGCGCGGCCAGTTGCTGCCGGCCGCCTTCATCGACGTGGCCGAGGAGACCGGCCTGATCGTGCCCATCGGCCTGTGGGCGCTGGAGCAGGCCTGCCGCCAGCTCGACGAGTGGAGCCACCACCCGCGCCGCCGGCACCTGACGCTGGCCGTCAACGTCAGCGCGCGCCAGTTCCGCCGCGACGACTTCGCCGAGCAGGTGCGCGAGGTGCTGATCCGCACCGGCGCCGACCCCTCGCGCCTGAAGCTGGAGCTGACCGAGAGCCTGCTGCACGAGCAACTGGCCGAGACCGTCGCCAAGATGAAGTCGCTGGCCGCCATCGGCATCCGCTTCGCGATGGACGACTTCGGCACCGGCTACTCGTCGCTGTCGTACATGGCGCAACTGCCGCTGGCGCAGATCAAGATCGACAAGTTCTTCGTCGGCGGCATCGGCAACAACGCCAAGATCGAGCTGATCGTGCAGACCTTGATCGGCATGGCCGCCAACCTCGACCTGGAGATCGTCGCCGAGGGCGTGGAAACGCGCGAGCAGCTCGACTTCCTGGTGCGCCACGGCTGCCGCATGTACCAGGGCTTCTTCTTCGGCCGGCCGCTGACCTTCGAGGAGCTGGAGGGGCAGTTGGATGTGGAGTTGGCGCCGGATCTGGGGTGAGAGGCGGCGCGGAGCGTGTCGCTAGTTCAGACAAGCGACGACTTCAGACTGATCTCAGCCATTCGCGCGTCAACTCCTAAGTGTCCGCGGCCGCGATAACCGGTCATTGTCAATCCCCACTCTTGACCTACTGCTTCACTTTCGCAGCCGGCCGTTTGACGACGGCGCAAGCGGCGTGGTGGCGCGAACTACCACCTCTGTGGGCTGGGCCGAATCACGAACCGAGGCCCTCTTGCCCTGCAACCCGCCAGCGTCTCGCCTGCCCTGTTCCAAAATGCGTTGTTGCGACTATGCCGCCTAGGCGGACTGCTTCTCCGACGAGCCATGGTTCAGCCGTCAGCCACTGCGCTAGGACGAGTTTTGACGTCAACGTTAGCCAGCACGACGCATGCATTGGCGGGACCAGCCGATAGTGCATGTTGTCAACTGACGCCACGAGGCTTCGCCCACCAACATAAGAGAACGAGCACACAGACGTGAAAAGCGCTGGATTTAAATCGGAAGCAGCCCTAGTAAAGGCCATCATCGCCTGCGTAGCTCGCGCAAGGCGTCAAGAATATCGAGTGGAACTCGAGGTGGACGCCGGCGTGGGCGTCGCTGACCTTGTTCTAGCCAAACGCTCACCGCGCAGTACCAAAGCACTGCAGGCTGCCGCGATGGTTTCACCCCGTATTGCCGTTCTCCTCAGACAAGGCGTAGGAGACTCCATCAAGAGCCGCGCCGAGCTCGCAGCCTTTCTTGGCACTTCCGAAGGCGCCGCGCAGAGAGTTCTAGCGCAGCTTTCAGCAGCCGGCGTCGTAGTGCAGTCAAGGAATTCGTTGTCTATCTCGGGCCTTCGAACGCCTCCGTTCGAGCGGCTCATCGCAGTCGAGGCCAAGATAAGTGACTGGCAGCGCGTGCTGGGCCAAGCCTACAGGAATCTACAGTTCGCAGATGAGTCCTGGGTCGTACTGGACCACGCCTTCGCTCGGCCGGCCATTGCTCAGTTGGACCGTTTTCGAACCGCCGGCGTTGGCCTCGCTTCCGTCGAGCGCGGGCGAGGCCTGTTCATTCACCACGCCGCTGCAACGCAAGGTCCTATGAGCCTCGCCAAGCGATGGCAGGCACAGGCTGTGCTGTCGTCCCGTGCCCTTGCCCGCAAGATCGTTTCAGGCGCCAGATAGCACCCGTCGCCATTCTTGCAGGTGACTAGCTTGCCCATGCTTCTCGAGAGCAACGCCCATGCTGTCGATTTCTCGGTACGCCGCCAACGCGGCATCCACCTTGCGAATGAGCAATGCTCGACGCTCTGCGAGCGACAGAGGGAAAAGCTCGTCGACGTGGTCCTGCATGTTGCGGAAGTAGTGCTTGTACAGCGGTGGCTGATTGAAGGTCGGCTCGACCAAGCGAGCCAATGCCTCGTCCGCCCAGGGCGTCGGCCGATAGATCTGTTGCCACACGCGCGGCGTCCGGTCGCGGATTCGCTTGGCGTCCTCGAACTGCACCCAGTTGAGCAATCCAGCAAGGTAGATGCGTGCCTTAGGGCCTCGCCGCTCCCCTTCAGATTCTAGAAATTTATCCACCGAGAAGATGCGGGTGTTCTCGAACGCGCCCATGGTGATGGTGAGGTCACCGGCTGCGGAGTAGAGGAGCCCCTCAGTATTGGTGTAGCCCAAGACCAGACCCAGACCGGTGTTCAATACATCGGAGCAGAATGCCATGCAGTCGGTGAGGAACTGCGCATCTTGAATCTGTTTTGTGTTGCGATCGTGCTCGTACATCACATAGACCTCGTCGACATTCGGGAACGAGGTAATCCAGTTCAGGACGCGTCGGCGCCAGTCTGCGTCTTGGATCATGGGTGCCGTGAGGGCTACAGACAGACACAGAGGATGATCGCCAGCGTGCTCCAAGAAAGCATCGATGGTGAACATCCGCTGCTGGTCGAAGTATGAGGGGTACATCTGGTTGATATACCTGGTGGGCACGACGACCTTTCTAAATCCCTGAGCGATCTGAAAGTCGATGCAGGCTTTGGCAACCTCAGAGGCGTGCGCCACAAAAGTAGCAGTCTGAAATCCGCCATCGACCTGCTCCGGGAAGAAGGGATACGTCAGCAGCTTTGGCTTGCGTGAGCTGGGCAGATAGAACTGAGGATCGAAGATCGACGCCGCGCGAGTCGCAAACGGCAGCTTTTCCACAGTGGTCTTCGCTTGGTGCAGTGGGCTCAGGATAAGGCCGTCGCCACACCCGTCCGTCTGGAACGATTCGACATTCCAGTTGCTGTTGTGCCCTACCTGATGAAGTAGTCCCAGCGCCATTTTTGCTCCTTCTTTAATTCGCCAGTATTTCCTGCAGTTCTTCGATGAACAGCACTGGAGTGCGCTGCCGCTGCCACGGCACCTTTTTCATTGCTTTGGTCACGAAGTTAGAGAACACCGGTGACGCCCCTGCAACATTCTCCAACGGCGGGGGTTCGTGCCCGGCCGCAGCAATCATGATTTCGTGAATCTGCATGCCCGGCCTTGAGGCGAACGGTTCTACGCCGGCCATGAGTCGGTACATGACCACTCCGATAGAGAAAAAGTCCGTCTTGAAGGTCACTGCCTCCTTCTCGTTGGCCATCTGCTCGGGCGCGCCATACCCTGGGGTGAACGGGCCAGGACCAGGACCGTCATGCGTGACTCCGGGCGCGCCGGTCTCTCGCACGATCCCAAGGTCAATGACCACTACTTCACCCGAGGGCCGGATCAGCAAGTTCGCAGGCTTAATGTCGCGATGCACGAATCTGCGGTGATGGACCCACAATGGCAGTAGCGCGTTGGAGATGCCCAGCGCAAGCGTCGCGATGCCCCTCTCATCACCCTTGTACCTGTCCGTCAAGTCGCAAAGCGGCGTCGAGTCGACGAACTCCTCGACTGAGACGTACAACCGCTCGCCGAGACGCTCATCTGTTACCGGATTTTCAGTGAACAGGTTGCAGAACAGCAGCTTCGGGAAGTTGGCCGGTCTGACTTCCTCGAGGATGGCGGTTTCAGCTTGAAGTCTGGCCAGGGTGGTGTTGTCCGCCCCGGACACCACCTTCACGACGATTCGGCCCCATGCTTCCCAGCCGTGGAGAAACGGCCTCTGGTCCGGATCAGACCCATCTGGAGGCAAGACGTCTGCCGGAATATTGGCGTCAACGAAGTGCGCCAAATACACCACGCGCTGCCCCGACTCAGCGAGCGGCCTGTCGATCACAAGGCTCGGCAGGCAGGCGACCAGATCGTCGCGAAGCTGTAGCGAATCTCTTGGCACGGCGAGCCTCCTTGGCTCAGTTGAATCAGCCTCAGAACACCGAGGACAGCATCATAGACTTGTGTAACCAAAGATAACAGAATTGGCTTGGGGCGACTTAGAAAGCCCACTCTAGCCGGGACGCCGAACCGAACAATCCAGTCCGAGTGGTGGCGCTCGTGCGCAGCACCGATACCCCCTTTTGCCCACCTGAACTCATGTCGAGCATCTTCACCGAACGGACGGCGGAGTACGCCATCCTGCCGCCACTCCTCTCGTACCTGCGGCAGAGATTCGGCGCCGCAGTGCCGATGTACTTCTGGGCCACGCGCGAGGGAAACAGCGTTGCGCAGGAGCGGCATGCCAGCCATCGGTTCCGGGTGTTGGTTGTATTCGCTCGACGGCCCAAGGTTCTCGATGGACAGAACATGCTTGGGAAAATAAACCAAGAGCTGTTCGAGTTCGCGGACCGGGCTGCCGTGCACGGTTTACCTTGCGTCGCAGCCTTCCCAGCAGTCAGTGACCTCTTCGAACTCGGGCGCACCTTCAAAACCTACTGGTTTCCCCTCGCGCGACTTCCGCATCAAGACGTACTTTTCAAGGTCCACCTTTCAAGGCCAGACATGGGGCTGGAGCCCCTCGACGGATGCCAACTGCCGTCCTGGGCGCTCGAGGACGTTGGTGACTCTGTAGCAGCAGCATCGGTGCTGATTTGGCGTGATGCAATGCGGGCGATCCGAGATGTCCGGCATCCTCACCGAGTGATACCTGGCGTTGGGTTTTTCGGCGGAGGCGGCAGCTACATGCCCGTGTACGTCTTGGTCCCAGATTGACCCGCCATCCTCAAGTAGGTGGCACCGGTCGCGACGGGAACGATAGCGGTCGCTCAGCGATGACTACTGAGTGACGGTGATCGCTGCCACGCAGACATTGGTCTGAACAAGTCGCATGAGGTCATTCAAACGGAGACCAGTTTCGGTGCGTCCTTCAGCCTGATCAATGATGCTCCGTGCCCCGCCTCTGCACGCTTTCCCCGCCCTAGCGAGAATCGCCGGTCCGCCCGCCCGACCCGCCCCCGCCTTGTTCGCCTCCCTCCCCGTCCTCCACGACCCATTCTTCTACGCCGTCGCCGTCCCGGCCGTGCTGCTGCTGGGCATCAGCAAGAGCGGCTTCGGCGCCGGCTTCGGCTCGCTGGCGGTGCCGCTGATGGCGCTGGCGGTGCCGGTGCCGCAGGCGGCGGCGATCATGATGCCGCTGCTGTTCGTGATGGACGTGCTGGGTATCGCCGCCTACCGGCGCGACTTCGACCGCTCGCTGCTGGCCTTCCTGGTGCCCTGGGCGCTGGTGGGCACGGTGGTGGGCACGCTGCTGTTCCGCGCGATGCCTTCGGGCGTGGTGGCCGGCATCGTGGGGGTGTTCACGCTGCTGTTCCTGGCGCAGCGCCTGCTCTTTCCGCCGCGCCCCGGTGCCAAGCCGCCCTCGCGCGCGGCGGGCGCGCTGCTGACGGCGACCTCCGGCTTCACCAGCTTCATCGCGCACGCGGGCGGGCCGCCGCTGAACGCGTACGTCATCCCGCTCAAGCTGTCGCCGGTGGTGTTCACGGCCACCATGGCCTACCTGTTCTTCATCGTGAACCTGAGCAAGTGGGTGCCTTACGCCTGGCTGGGCCTGCTGGACGCCCGCAACCTGGCGACCTCGCTGGTGCTGATGCCGCTGGCGCCGCTGGGTGTGTGGGCCGGCGTGCGCGTCGCGCGCCGCATCGATCCCGTCTGGTTCTACCGCTGCGTCTACGCTGGCATGCTGCTCACCGGCCTGAAGCTGGTGTGGGACGGCTTCCTCGCCTGACGGCCTTCTTTCTTTTTTCCGTTCATCCTTTCTGGAGACTCCTCATGGCCTCTGCCGCCGCCTCCCTGTTCATCCTCACCGGCGCCTCGCGCGGCATGGGCCGCGCCATGGCCTCGCAGCTGCTCGCGCGCGGCAGCGGCGTGCAACTACTGTGCATTTCGCGGCGCACTGACGCGGCGCTGGAGGCCGAGGCCGCGCGCGCCGGCAGCCAGGTGGTGCAGTGGTCGCTGGATCTGGCCGACCCGGTGCCCGCGGCGCAGCAGCTCGGGCAGTGGCTGGCCGGGCTGGCCGGGCTGGACGGCGCGGCCTTTGGCGCCGCCACGCTGATCAACAACGCCGGCACCGTGGGCGATCCGGCGCCGCTGGCGCAGGCCGCGCTGCCGGCGCTGTCGCAGGCGCTGCGCGTGGGGCTGGAGGCGCCGCTGCTGCTGACGGCCGCTTTCCTGCACGCGACGGCCGGCTGGGCGGGGCGCCGGCAGGTGCTCAACATCTCTTCCGGGCTGGGCCGCAACGCGATGGGCAGCCAGGCGCCGTACTGCGCGGCCAAGGCGGGCATGGACCACTTCTCGCGCGCGGTGGCGCTGGAGTCGGGCGGCGCGCGCATCGTCTCGCTGGCGCCGGGCGTGATCGACACCGACATGCAGGTGCAACTGCGCAGCGCCGACGCGGCGTTGTTCCCGGACCGCGGGCGCTTCGAGAAGCTCAAGAGCGAGGGGATGCTCGATTCGCCCGAGTCGGCTGCGCGCAAGGTGCTGGCGTGGCTGGAGCGGCCGGACTTCGGCGATCAGCCGGTGGCCGACGTGCGCCAGGGCTGATCAAAGATAGATTTTCTGCAGCAGGCGGATCAGCGTCTCGCGCTCGCGTGCGGTGAGCTTGGCGCTGGCGTCCTGTTCGAGCTGGACGACGGCTTTTTCGGCCTCGCGCACCAGGTCCTCGCCGGCCTGTGTGAGGTGCAGGCCGACGGCGCGCCCGTCGTACGGGTGGGGGCGCCGCTCGATCAGGCCGCGCTTGTCCATGCCGGCCACGATGTTGACGAAGTTGGGCGGCAGGATGTCGAGCTTGGCGCACAACTGGCGCGAGGTGGCGCCCGGGTTGTGTGCCAGCAGCGAGAGCACGGAGAAGTCCACCGGCTTGAGGCCGTAGTCGGCCATGCGTTCGGCGAACACGGCGCTGATGACCAGGTAGGCGCGCCGCGTGTTGTAGCCGACCAGGCTTTCGAGCAGGCCGCTGTCCAGCGGATCGGGGGTGTTGGCGGAGCGGGGGGTGCCGGGCGCTGTTTTTCTTGTCGTCGATGTCGATGCCATGGCGCGCAGGCTACCGTAGCCCGGCCGCCGCGCACGCAGGGCTTCCCTGGGGGTGGGGGCGTCGGACGGGCTCACCGGAATACCTTCGCGCTACGGCACTGGCACGCAATGCTCATGCCGCCTCGCAGGCCTTCTTGACGATGCCGGCGCGCAGCTCGAACTCCGGCAGCACCCAGCGGCGGAAGGCGGCGGCCGGGCGCGCCCAGCGCGCGGCGTCGGCGCCGGGCGTGGCCTCGATGCGCGCCCAGGCCCAGGCCATCATGGCCAGCATCGCCAGGCGCAGGTAGTCGTCGGCCACTTCGTAGGGCAGGCGCGGCCTGGCCTGGGCGGCCATGGCGACGTTCGTCGTCAGGTAGCGCAGCTGCGCCAGGCGGCGCTGGGCGTCGGCATCGGCCTCGCGCGAGGCGTCCAGTTCGTCGCGCAGCGCCAGCAGCGTGGCGGCGAAGCCGGCGCCGGCGTCGGGCAGAACCTTGCGCACCAAGAGGTCGATCGCCTGGATCTCGTTGGTGCCCTCGTAGATCATGGTCACGCGCGCGTCGCGCAGCACCTGCTCGATGCCCCACTCCCGCACGTAGCCGTGGCCGCCGAAGACCTGCAGGCAGGCGCTGGCGCCGTCGAAGCCCTGCTGCGTGCAGGCGGCCTTGAGCACCGGCGTGACGTAGCTGCACCACTGCTGCGCCGCCTCGCGCGCGCGGGCGTCGACGGCGTGGCGGGCCACGTCGAGCTGCACGCCGGTGCGGTAGGCGATCAGGCGCGCGCCATCGGCCCAGGCGCGCTGGGTGTCGAGGATGCGGGCGACGGCGGGGTGGTCCTCGATCAGGCTCGGCTCGCTGCCGGGCACGCCGGGCGCCGAGGCAGCGCCGGGCCGCCCCAAGCTGCCGAGTCCCCCTCGGGGGGCGCCGCCGGCATCGCCGGCGGCTGGGGGCGCTTTCATCTGCCTGCGTTCGGCGGCATAGGCCGTGGCTTTCTGCAAGGCGGCGTCTAGCAGGCCGATGCCCTGCAGCGCCACGTGCAGGCGCGCGCTGTTCATCATGACGAACATGGCGGCCAGCCCGCGGCCGGGCTCGCCCACCAGCCAGCCGGTGGCCTCGTCGAAGCGCATCACGCAGGTGGGGCTGCCGTGCAGGCCCATCTTTTCCTCGATGCGCTCGCAGTGCACCGCGTTGCGGCTGCCGTCCTCCAGCACCTTGGGCACCAGCGCGAGCGACAGGCCCTTGGGGCCGGGCGGGCCGTCGGGCAGGCGGCACAGCACCAGGTGGACGATGTTGTCCGTCAGGTCGTGCTCGCCGCCGGAGATGAAGATCTTGGTGCCGGCGATGCGCAGCGAGCCGTCGGCCTGCGGCTCGGCGCGCGTGCGCACCAGCCCCAGGTCGCTGCCGGCGTGGGCCTCGGTCAGGCACATGGTGGCGAGCCATTCGCCGGTGGCGATCCGGCCGAGGTAGCGCGCCTTGAGCGCGTCGCTGCCGTGGTGCTTCAGGCACTCGTAGGCGCCGTGCAGCAGGCCCGGCGCCATGGTGAAGCCGTGGTTGGCGCCGCTGAGCCATTCGTACAGCACCGCTTCCAGCACGGCCGGCAGCCCCTGGCCGCCGTCGTCGGGGTGGGCCGAGAGAGCAGGCCAGCCGCCGTCCACGAAGGCGCGGTACGCCTCGCGGAAGCCCGGCGGCGTGTGCACGCTGCCGTCTGCCTCGCGGCGGCAGCCGGTCTCGTCGCCCTCGCGGTTCAGCGGCGCGACCACCTCGCCGACGAACCTGCCGGCTTCTTCCAGCACCTGCTGTGCGAGTTCCGCATCGACCTCGCCGAAGGGCGCCAGCGCCTGCAGCGCCGCCGGCGCGGCCAGCACGTCGCGCAGCAGGAACAGGGTGTCGTCGGGGAGGGGGCGGTAGTCCATGGTGCGAGCGGAGAAGGGGTTCAGGAAGCGCGGCAGGCGAAGCTGGCCGCCTGCTCGGGATCGCCGCCGACGTAGCGGGCCACGCGCGGCCAGGCGCACAGCGGGCGGCTGCGCTGCGGCGACCAGTCCGCCGGCACCTCGGGGTTGGGCTGCGGCGTGCCGGCGCCGCGGGCGCGGGCTTCCACGGCATCGGGCGCCCGGCCCTGCTCGACCCAGGCCACCAGCGGCGCCAGCAGGTCGAACTGGTCGGTGGACGGGCCGCCGCGGCAGTGATTCATGGCCGGCACGGGGAAGTAGCGCGCGAAGGCCGCGGCCCGGCCGCCGTGGGCGGAGTCCAGCTCGCCGTACCAGCGCGCCGTGTCGCTGGGCGAGAACACGCCGTCGGCAGTGCCGTGGTAGACGACCATCTTCGCGCCGCGGCCGCGCAGCGCGGCCAGGTCGCCGGCCGGCGGCAGCATGAAGTCCAGCGCCGATTCGCGGTAGGTGGCGTCGCGGGCGGCGATGCGCGGCGCGTCGCGGTCCATGTCGAAGCCCAGCGCGAAGGGCAGGCCCTGCGGCCGGTCGGCCAGCGGCGGCGTGCTGAAGATGAAGGCCACCGCGGCGGCGTCGCGCGTGCCCGGCGAGGCGAGCTTCCAGTTGCGCCAGTCCTGGCCGGCCAGGCCGGGATCGAACGGGAAGGCGCTGTACAGGGCCTTGCCTCGGCTGTCGCGGGCGCCGGCGAAGACGCGCGCGAGCGTGTCCTTCTGCGCCGGCGTGAGGCACCGGCCGGTGCGCTCGCCGGCGCAGGCCGGCACGTCGCGCGCGACGTCGAAGCGCGCCTGGCAGGCCTGCACGTCGCCCACGATGCCGTCGGCCAGGCCGTCCAGCGCGTCGCAGCGGGCGCGGATGCGGCCGGCGACGAAGGTCAGCTCGTCCGGCGTGAAGGCGGTCTGCAGGTCGGGCTGGCCGGCGGCGGTGCGGCCGGTGGCGATCCGTGCGTACTGCTGCGCCCCCCACAGCTGCGCGACGGCGGCCCTGGGCAGGTTGAAGCCCGGGTTGCCGGCCAGCACGCCGTCGTATTCGCCGGGCAGGCGCGCGGCGGCCACCATGGCGTGGCGGCCGCCGTTGGAGCAGCCGGCGATGTAGGAGCGGTCGGGCCCGCGACCGTAGGCGGCGGCGACGAGCTGCTTGGCCACCGGCGTGAGCTGGGTGACGGCGTCGTAGCCGTAGTCCCGCCGCGCCTGCGGATCGAGGCCGAAGCGCGGGTTCTGCGCGCCGCTGTGGCCGGCGTCGGAACTGACCACGGCGAAGCCCTGCTGCAGGGCCGTGTGGGTCGGCGCGCCGCCGCCGATCGTGCCCATGGCGGGCACCACCGCGCCGTCCAGGCCGCCGTTGACCTGGTGCAGGAAGCGTCCGTTCCAGGCGTCAGGCAGCCGCAGCTCGAAGCCGATGGCATAGCGCTGGCCGTCCACCGGGCTGGTGCGTTCGTTCAGCCGGCCCTGCACCAGGCAGTGGGCCGGCACCGCGACCGGGCTGTTGCCCACCGTGACGGTGCCGGCCGCCACCGGCTCGGCGCGCGTGAGCACCGTGCCGGCGGGCAGGGCGCCTTGCGCCAGCGTCGCGCACTGGTGCAGCGCGCCCGGCCGCGCGGCGGCCAGGCGCGGCAGGCTGGCATCTGCATCCGGCCGGCTGCCGCAGGCGGCCAGGAGCAGGGCGGCACTGCCGGCCGCCACGGTCAGGCGCATGCCCCGCATGGCGCTCAGGATTCCGCGGTGAACCCGATCTGCTTGACCAGCGGGCCCCAGCGCTCGTACTCGGCCTTCTGGTCGGCCGCCATCGCCTGCGGCGTGCTGCCGTGCGCCACCAGGCCCACCAGCGCCAGCGAGTCGACGACCGACTTGTCCTTCAGCGCGGCGGTGATGGCGGCGTTGGCCGCGGCGATGGTGGCGGCAGGCGTCTTCGCGGGGGCGAAGAAGCCGAACCATTCCTCCGAGGTCACGTCCGGGTAGCCCAGCTCGGTGAAGGTGGGAACGTCGGGCAGGTAGGGCGAGCGCTGCTTGCCCGAGGTGGCCAGCACGCGCACGCGGCCGCTCTTCATGTACTGCAGGTAGTCGCCGCTGGGGTTCATCGCCGCGGCGATCTGGCCGCCCACCAGGTCGGTGATGCTGGGCACCGTGCCGCGGTAGGGCACGTGCTTGAGCGCCACGCCCGAGCGCAGGCCGAGCAGCGCGCCCAGCAGGTGCGGCATGGAGCCGGCGCCGGGCGAGCCGTAGCTGGCCTGGTCCGGGTTGGCCTTGGCCCAGGCCAGGAAGTCCTTGAGCGTCTTCACCTCGGCCGGCACGGCCGGGCCCACGGCCAGGCCGTGGAACATGATGGCGCCGATGGACACCTGCGTCACGTCCTCCGGCTTGTAGCTGAGCTTGGGGTAGATGTACGGGTAGACCGAGAGGGCCGACACCGGCGCCAGCGTGAGCACCGAGCCGTCGGGCGGCGAGTTCTTCAGCGCCTCGACCGCGATGCGGCCGCCGGCGCCGGGCCGGTTCTCCACATAGCCGGGGTTCTTGCTGTAGGGCGTGCCGCCGATCTTCTCGGCGACGCGGCGGGCGACGCTGTCGCCCGCGCTGCCGGCCGGGAAGCCGTACATGATCTTCACCTGGTCCAGCGCCTGGGCCAGCGCGGAAAGCGGTGCGAGCGCGCCCAGCGCGGCGGCACCGCCGAGGGCGTGGAGGAGGAAGTGGCGACGGTCTTGCATGGTCTGTCTCCTTTGGTGGCGGGGGCGGGTTATCGGGGCGACATGCGCAGCGCGCCGTCCAGGCGGATCACCTCGCCGTTGAGGTGGCCGTTGGTGACGATGTGGCAGGCCAGCTCGGCGAACTCCGAGGGCTTGCCCAGGCGCGGCGGGAAGGGGATCGAGGCGGCCAGCGACTGCTGCACGGGCTCGGGCAGCTCCAGCAGCAGCGGCGTGGCGAAGATGCCGGGCGCCACGGTGCACACGCGGATGCCGTGCTGCGCCAGGTCGCGCGCCATCGGCAGCGTCATGCCCACCAGGCCGCCCTTGCTGGCGCTGTACGCCTGCTGGCCGACCTGCCCGTCGAAGGCCGCGACCGAGGCGGTGAACATCATCACGCCGCGCTCGCCGCCGTCCAGCGCATCGAGCTTCGCGCAGCGCGCGGCGAACAGGCGGCTGATGTTGTAGGTGCCGATCAGGTTGACGTTGACGACGCGCGCGAAGTCTTCCAGCGGCGCCGGGCTGCCGTCCTTGCCGACGATGCGCTTGGCGCTGCCGATGCCGGCCACGTTCATCAGGATGCGCGCCGGGCCGTGCGCCGCCTCGGCGCCGGCCAGCGCGGCCTCGACGCTGGCGGTGTCGGTGATGTCGCAGGCGAAGGCTGCGCCGCCGATCTCGGCCGCCACCTTCGCTGCGAGTTCGGCGTTGCGGTCCAGCACGGCGACCCTGGCGCCCAGCCGGGCCAGCTCGCGGGCGGTGGCCTCGCCCAGGCCGGATGCGCCGCCGGTGACGAGCGCGCTCTGTCCTTCGATCTTCATGTCTCGCTCCTTTGCGTCATTGCCATTGCGGCTTGAGGGTGAAGGGCAGCGCGTCGGCGTGCAGCGCCTGCACGGCGGCGTCGCGGTGCTTGAGCACGGCGCGCTGGTTGATGGAGCCCTTGTCCGTCACCTCGCCCTTGTCGATGGAGGGCGGCTCGGCCATCAGCGCGGCGCGGGCGATGCGGTTGGCGCTGCCGGTGGCGTCGCCGGCCAGCCGGTCGACGACTTTCTGGAAGTGCTGCTGCACCGCCTCGCTCTCCAGCACCTGCTGCATCGGCGCGCCTGGCGGCAGGCCGGCCAGTTCGCGCACCGCCTGCGTCGGGAAGATCAGCGCGCCCACTTCCTTCATGTTCAGGCCGGTGAGCACCACGTCCTGGATGTAGGGCGCGCCGAAGGCGATCACCTTGGCGCGCAGCGGCCCCACGCTGACGAAGGTGCCGGTGGCGAGCTTGAAGTCTTCCGCGATGCGGCCGTCGAAGCGCAGGCCCAGGTGGATGTTGTCCGGGTCGATCCAGGCCACGGCGTCGCCGGTCTTGAAGAAGCCTTCCTCGTCGAAGGCGTCGTGCGTCGCCTCGGGCATGCGCCAGTAGCCGGGCGTGACGTTGGGGCCGCGGTAGCGGATCTCGACCTTGCCGTCGGTCGGCACCAGCTTCACTTCCATGCCCGGCGTGGGCAGGCCGAGGTCGCCGGTCTGCACCTGCGGGCGGGTGATGTACAGGCCGAAGGGGCCCGATTCGGTCATGCCCAGGCCGGTGCCCATCACCAGGCGCTCGCCGATCTCGGCCTCCTGGATGCGGTGGAGCTGGTCCCACACCGCCTGCGGCAGCGCGGCGCCGGCGTAGAAGAACATGCGGCAGCGCGACAGCAGGCGCTTGCGCAGCACCGCGTCCTCTTCCATCGCGTTGGCGATGTACTCGAAGCCGGTGGGCACGTTGAAGTACACGGTGGGCGCGATCTCGCGCAGGTTGCGCAGCGTCTCGGCGATGCCGGCAGGCGTGGGCTTGCCGTCGTCGATGTAGAGCGTGCCGCCGTTGTCCAGCACGATGCCCACGTTGTGGTTGCCGCCGAAGGTGTGGTTCCACGGCAGCCAGTCGACCAGCACCGGCGGCTCGTCGCCCAGCGCGGGGATCGAGGCGCGCAGTTGCGCCTGGTTGGCGCACCACATGCGGTGCGTGTTGATCACCGCCTTGGGGTTCTTGGTCGAGCCCGAGGTGAAGAGGAACTTGGTGATGGTGCCCGGGTGTGTGGCGTGCATGGCCGTGTCCACCGCAGCGGTGGGCTCGGCGGCCAGCAGCTCGGCGAGCGGCGTGGTGCGGCGGCCCTCCAGCGTGCCGCCGGCCAGCACCACCTCCACGTCCTGCGGCACGGTGGCGGCGATGGCGGGGGCATAGCGCGTGTCGGCCGCGAACACCAGGCCCGGCGTCAGCGTGCCCAGCACGTGGCGCAGCTTTTCGTAGTCCTTGCTCACCAGCGAGTAGGGCGGCGAGACGGGGCAGTGCGGGATGCCCGCGTACAGGCAGCCCAGCGCCAGCAGCGCGTGCTCGATGCCGTTCTCGCTCAGGATGGCGACGGGGCGCTCTTCGGACAGGCCGCGGTCGAGCAGCGCCTGGCCGATGGCGCGCGCCTTCGCCAGCGCCTCGCGGTAGGTGACGCGGATCCAGTCGCCGGTGCTGCCGTCGGCGTTGCGCGCGCGGCGGGCGATGAAGGTGCGCTCCGGCGCCACGGCCGCCCAGTACACCAGGCGGTCGGTCATGCGGTGCGCGTAGGGCCCCAGGGGCCGCTCGGCCGCGAGGTACTGCACGCCGTCGCCGCCCTCGCGCAGCACGCCGCGCGTGACGCCGAAGGCCAGGGGGCGGTAGGCCGGCGCAGCCGCCCGTGTCGTCTCCGTCATGTCGATCTCCGTCGATTGAAAAAGGGGGCCGGGCCTCAGCCCTTGGCGACCTTGGCGGCGCGGCCTTCGAGGAAGGCGCGCACGCGCTCCTTGGCGTCCGGCGCGTCCTGCACGATGCCGGACATCAGCGCCTCGGTGAAGAAGCCATGGTCGGCCGGCTGCTCGGCGATGCGCGGCAGCGCGTGCATCAGGGCGTAGTTGGTCAGCGGTGCGTTGGTGGCGACGCGGCGCGCCAGCTCCAGCGCCTTGTCGAAGGCCGTGCCCTCGGGCACCAGGTACTGCGCGAAGCCGGCGCGCTCGCCTTCCTCGGCGTTGTAGACGCGGCCGGTCATCATCATGTCGGTCATGCGCGCCACGCCGATCAGCCTGGGGATGCGCACCGAGCCGCCGCCGCCGACGAAGATGCCGCGCGAGCCCTCGGGCAGCGCATAGAAGGTGCTCTCGTCGGCCACGCGGATGTGGCTGGCGCTGGCCAGCTCCAGCCCGCCGCCGACCACCGCGCCATGCAGCGCCGCGATCACCGGCACCGGACCGCCCTGGATGCAATCCAGCGCCTGGTGCCACATGCGCGAGTGCTGCACGCCCTGGCTGGCGTTGCGCTCGCTGATTTCCGAGAGGTCGAGCCCGGCGCAGAAGTGCGGGCCCTCGCCGTCGAGCACCGCCGCGCGCACCGTGCCGGGCAGGTTCTGGAAGGTGTCGCGCAGCGCGAGGATCAGCCCGTCGTTGAGCGCATTGCGCTTGGCCGGACGGGTCAGGCGGACGATGGCGATGTCGTCCTGGATGTCGAGGCGGAGGTCGGGGTTCGGCGTCATGATTGCAGTCCTTGCTGGAATCGATTATGGTTATGAAAAATAACCAACTCAAGCACCGCCGCGCCTGATTGGATCGGTATTTACCCTAGCCCGGAGACAGTCCATGGACATCGCCAACCTCATCGCCATCGACACGCACACCCATGCCGAGGTGAGCTGCTGGAACCCCTTCGACAACTATGGCGAGGAGTACGACCGCGCGGCCGACAAGTACTTCAAGTCCGGCCGCCGCCCGACCATCCAGGAGAGCATCGACTACTACCGGGAGCGGAAGATCGGCATGGTGATGTTCGGCGTGGACAGCGAGTCCAACCTGGGCCGCCGCCGCATTCCCAACGAGGAGATCGCCGAGGCGGCGCAGAAGAACCCCGACGTGCTGATCGCCTTCGGCAGCATCGACCCGCACAAGGGGAAGATGGGCGCGCGCGAGGCACGGCGGCTGATCGAGGAGCACGGCGTGCGCGGCTTCAAGTTCCACCCCACCGTGCAGGGCTACCACCCCTACGACCGCATGGCCTGGCCGATCTACGAGGTGATCGCCGAGCACAGGCTGCCGGCGGTGTTCCACACCGGCCACAGCGGCATCGGCTCGGGCATGCGCTGCGGCGGCGGCCTGCGGCTGGAATACAGCAACCCGATGCACCTGGACGACGTGGCGATCGACTTCCCCGACATGCAGATCGTCATGGCGCACCCGAGCTTCCCGTGGCAGGACGAGGCGCTGTCGGTGGCCACGCACAAGCCCAACGTGTGGATCGACCTCTCGGGCTGGAGCCCCAAGTACTTCCCGAAGCAACTGGTGCAGTACGCCAACACGCTGCTGAAGGACCGCGTGCTGTTCGGCAGCGACTGGCCGCTGATCTCGCCCGACCGCTGGATGAAGGACTTCCAGGAGGCCGGCTTCAAGCCCGAGGTGATGCCGGGCATCCTGAAGGACAACGCCGTCCGGCTGCTCGGCCTGGGCGGCTGAGCGCGCTCAGCGCGGCACGGCGTCGGCGGTGGTGGTGGTCACCGCCGGCGGATCGTCGTCTTCATCGGCCTGCAGGTGGGCGGTGATGGCGTCGTGCCACAGCCGGTAGCCGGCCTGGTTCATGTGCAGGCGGTCGGGCAGGAACAGCTCCGCGCGCGGGCGGCCGTCCTCGCCCATCATCGGCGTGTAGATGTCGATGAAGTCCGCATCCGCCTGCGTGCGCACGTAGGCCGCGATGATGTGGTTGGCCTCGCGGATCTGCGGCAGCAGCCGCTCGCGCGAGGGGCTGGGCTTGATCGAGATGTAGCTGATGCGCGTGTCGGGCAGGGCCTCGCGCACGGTGTGGGCGAACTGCGCGAAGGCCTCCAGCACCTGGATCGGCGTGCGGCCCAGCATCAGGTCGTTGTCGCCGGCGTACACCAGCACGTGGCGCGGGCGGTAGCGCACCACCAGGTCGCGCGCGAGCACGCTGCATTCGGCCATGGTGGAACCGCCGAAGCCGCGGTTGATGACCACCGGCAGCTCGCTGAAATCCTGCGCCAGGCGGCTCCACATGCGGATGCTGGAGCTGCCGAAGAACAGCACGCCGCCGCTCTCGGGCATCCGCGTCCGGTCGGCCGCGGCGAAGGCGTCCAGCGAACTCTTCCAGCGCAGCTGCGCGGCCAGGTAGGCGGGCGAGAGGCCCGGATCGGGCGCCGGCTGCTCGGCGAAGGCGGCTGCTGCGCCCCACAGCGCGGCGGCGCAGACCAGCAGGGACGGCGCCAGCCGGCGCGCAGCGGACATGGGAAGGCGAAACGGCATCACGTGGTCGGTACGACAGATACGGGGAAGAGCCAAGGCCATGCAACCCTCGAGCCAGCCGGCCGGTTGACAGCGCAGCGCGGAGCGAGGCCAAAAATCTTAACGGGCGTTCCTGACAGCGCCGCGTCGCCGCGACGGCCGGAAGCGCGCCGCCGCCGATTCAGGAAACAAAATGACACATATACTCCGCCAGATCAACAGGGGGAACGAGCCCCATGCACGGAGCACCCATGCCCAATCCGGCTCTCGACGACGAGGACAGCCTGCCCGCCCCGGCCCCCTTCTGGCATCGGCTCAACACCTTCTTCGGCCTTCCGCTGCAGGGCACGCCGCTGCTGTATGCGCTGGCGCTGGCGGCGTCCAGCCTGCTGGTCCTGCCGCTCGGCGCGGTCATCGGGCTGCCGCTGGCCATCGTGGTGGTGGTGCTGGGGCTGCTGCTGGCCGTCAGCCGCTACGGCTTCAAGGTGATGGCGCTGGGCGCGCGCGGCATCTTCCGCGCTGCCGACTATCCGCACCGGATGGAGGAGGACGTCACCGCGCTGCCGTGGAAGCTGTTCCTCGTGCTGCTGGCGCAGGGCTTCGCCGCCGGGCTGGTGCAGCGCCTGTTCGGCGAGGGGATGGGCCTGCTGGCCACCGGCGTCGTCTCGCTGGTGATGCCGGCCACGGTGATGGTGATCCTGCTCACCGGCAGCGGCATGGCAGCCCTCAACCCGGCACGCCTGTGGGACACCATGACAGTGGTCGGCTGGCCCTACCTGCTGCTGTTCTTCTTCCTGTATTTGCTCAATGGCGGCATGGGCTTCGGCGCCGTGTTCGTCGTCACCAAGATCGGCCGCACCATCGCCATCCCGCTGCTGAGCTTCGTCGTCATCTACTTCAGCTGGGTGATGTTCGCGCTGCTGGGCTACGTGATCTATCAGCACCACCGCGCCTTCGGCATCGACCTGCTGCCCGGCGGCGAGGCCGACGAGGGCCGCCCGCAGCTCACGCCCGAGCAGCAGGCCCAGCGCGCCGCCGACAAGGAGGTGGCCGGTCTTGTCGCTGCCGGCGACGTGCCCGCCGCGCTGGCGCTGGCTTACGAGGCGCAGCGCATCGACCCCTACTCGCTGCCGGCGCAGCGCCGCTACCACCGCGTGCTGCTGCTCGCGGACGACAAGACGCCCACGCTGCTGGACCACGGCCGCCGCTTCATCGAGCAGTTGGTGCAGCAATCGCAGGTGTCGGAGGCGCTGCGCGTCTACCAGGCCTGCCGCGGCAAGGACGAGGCCTTCATGCCCGAGGGCAGCGCCAGCACCTTCGCGCTGGCCCGCCATGCCTGGCAGGGCGGCGACGCGAAGGAGGCGCTGCGCCTGCTCAACGGCTTCGACAAGCGCTTCCGCGGCGACCCGCTGATCCCCCAGGTCTACGAACTCGCGGCGCGTGCGCTGGTGCAGGGCCTGGGCAAGCCGAAGATGGCGCTGCCGATCCTGCAGCAGCTGGAGCGCAAATATCCCGAGAGCGAGGCGGCGCGGGAGGTGCGGTGGATGCTGCGGGAGGTGGTGGATGAGGGGCAGGCAGGGGCGGCGCCGGCACAGGCTTGAGGCCTCCGCGGCAACCTCGGAACGATCATGAGCCGCGTGACCATCTCGATCCGGCCGTGCCAGCCGACTGCCTCGTTGATCGGTCGCATCCGCTCCATCACGAAGCTGGGCATCGCCGACGTGCGCGACCGTCTCGCAGGCGGTGAGCCGCTGTTCGATCAAGAGATCTTCGGCAGCCGGGTGGAAGATCTCTTTGCGCAAGCAAGAGGGCTTCTGCTCGCCCTGGAGGAAGAGGGGCATCAACCGCTGGTGAGCGAAGCCGGTCGGCCGATCACGGCGCAGATACTGCGAAACATCCTTCAGGCATCCGAAGCGTCGGCGGAGGAACTGCGGCGCCTGGACGATCTGGGGCACGTCTAGGTTCGGTCCATCCGCCCTCAATCTCCCAGCAGTTCCCCCACCGGCCGCAAATCCTCCACCCGGTCGCACACCGCCTTGACGACCATGAGGATGGGGATGCCCAGCAGCAGCCCCCACACGCCCCAGAGCCAGCCCCAGAAGATCACGCCGACGAACACGGTGACGGGGTTCATGCGCGCGGTGCGGCTGGTCAGCCAGGGGGCCAGCAGGTTGCCGACCAGGGTGTGGATGAGCAGCGAACTGCCGGCCACGGCCAGGGCCATCTCGATGCTGCTGAACTGCAGGAAGGCCACCAGCCCGGCGGCGGCGAGCATGATCACCGAGCCGACGTACGGGATCAGGTTGGTGACGCCGGCGAGGATGCCCCACACCGCCGCGTTGGCCAGCCCCAGCGCCCAGAAGGTCAGGCCGGTGGCCACGCCGACGACCGCGCTGGTGAAGATCTGCACCATCAGGTAGCGCTCGATCTGCCGCGTGATGTCGTCCAGCACGTGCACCGTGATCCTCTTGCGCTGCAGGCCGTGGCCGGTGATCTTGACCAGCTTGCGGCGGAAGGTGTCGCCCGAGCACAGCGCGAAGTAGGTGAGGAAGACCACCAGCGTGAGCTGGCCGGCGGCGCCGAGCAGGCCGACGGTGCCGCTCCACAGGTAGTCGCGTACGTTGAAGGGCGGGCGCTCGATGATGACGCGCTGCACGCCGCGGCGCGGCGGGGCCGGAGTGGCGTTGTCCTGGGCGGCGCGCTCCAGTTGCGCCGCCGCGGCCTGCACGGTGTCGAGCGGGCTGGCCTTGGTGCTGCGCTCGCGCACGGCGGCGCGCAGCTTCTGCGCGGCCACGGGCAGGGCGTCGATCACCTCGGCGGCGCTGCCCGACAGCGAATAGCCCGTCCATCCCAGCCCGCCGCCCAGCGCCACCAGCAGCAGCGCGGCGCCCAGCCAGCGCGGCAGGCGCCAGCGCTCCAGCCGGTCGACCACCGGCGCGAGCGCATAGGTCAGCATCAGGCTGAGCATCAGCGGGATGAACACCGCCGCCGCCCAGCGCAGCGCGAACACGCAGGCCAGCACGGCCAGCACCGCCAGCGAGATGCTGCGCACGTCCACCGGCATCTGCAGAACGACCGGCGGGCCGTCGGCGGGCGGGGGCGGTGCCGGCGCGTCCGGCGGAGCGGCCTCCTCCGCGACTTCCGAAGTGGCGGGCGGCTCCTCGTCGGCGGCGGGGCCGGCGTCCGGGCCGGGGCTGGGTTCGGGCGGCGGTGGGTTGTTCATGGGTTCCTCACGGCCTCGCGCACGCCGGCGAGCATGCGGCGCGAGACCATCACCAGCTCCGGCACGCCGGCCAGGCGCAACGCCCAGCCCTCGGTGTCTTCCTCCTGGTCGTAGTGGCGCTCCAGCGCGCGGATGGCGCTGCGCGCGACCAGGGTGCTGCGGTGCGCCCGCACGAAGCGCTCGGGCCAGCGCTCCTCCAGTTCGCCCAGCGTGCCGTCCATCACCAGCGAGCGGGTGGCGGTGCGCACGGTGATGTACTTCAGCTCCGCGCGCAGGTAGATCACCTCGGCCAGCGGGATGCGCTCGGCGCGCCCGCGGTCCTGGATCAGCAGGTGCTCGGCCGGCGCCGCCGCGCCCTGCGCGGCACGGCGTTCGCGCAGCACGCGCTCGGCCTTGGCCAGCGCCTGCTGCAGCCGCTCGGCGCGCACCGGCTTGGTCAGGTAGTCGACCGCCTCCAGCTCGAAGGCGGTGACGGCATGCTCCGCGTGCGCGGTGACGAAGACCACCGCCGGCGCGTCGGGACGCTCGCGCAGCAGCCGTGCGAGCTCCACGCCGTCGATGCCGGGCATGTGGATGTCCAGCAGCATCAGGTCGAAGGGCTGGGCGTCCAGCAGCGCCAGGGCCTCGCTGCCCTGGGCCGCCTCGCCGCCGACCAGCGCGGCGGGCGCGCGGCACTCGCCCAGCAGGGTGCGCAGGCGGGCGCGGGCGAGGGTCTCGTCGTCCACCACCAGGGTGCGCAGCGCGTGCGAGAGCGGGCGGGCGGCGGGAAAGGATTCGGGCGGCAGGCTCATGGTTCTTCTTCTGCGGGGATGTCGATGCGCACGCGGTAGTGGTCTCCGTCCACCCCGGCGCGGAAGCTCGCCTGCACGTCGTGCAGCAGCTTGAGCCGGTCGCGCACGTTGTTCAGCGCGATGCCATGGCCGCGCGGCAGCGGCGCGTCGGCCCAGTACAGCGGCGGCAGGCTGTTGACCACCTCGATCACCACCTTGGCCCCGCGCCGCTCGGTGCGGATGCGCAGCTTGCCGCCCTGCGGGCTGGGCTCCACGCCGTGCTTGACGGCGTTCTCCACCAGCGGCTGCAGCAACAGGCGCGGCAGCCGCGCACCGTCGGCCCGCGGGTCGACCGCCCAGCGCACCCGCATGCGGCGGCCGAAGCGCACCTGCTCGATCGCCAGGTAGCGCTGCGCCAGCGCGATCTCGTCGCCCAGGGTGGCCGGTTGGTCCGGGTCGGCCAGCGCGGAACGGAACAGCTCCGACAGGTCCTCCAGCATCGTCTCGGCCTGGGCCGGCGCCTCGCGCACCAGGGCGATGGCGCTGTTGAGCGTGTTGAAGAGGAAGTGCGGGCGGATGCGCTGCTGCAGCTCCTCCAGCCGCGCCGTGGTGGCGGCCGGCGTGCGGCCGCTGGCGCGCAGCGCCATCGCCACCATCGCGCTGCCGGCAAAGGTCGCGCCGGCCAGCCCGCTGGCCAGCCACGAGGCCGAGGGCATGACGCCGGTGAAGCGCAGCAGCGCGCAGCCGTAGGCAGCCGAAGCAGCGCCCAGCAGCACCCCCGCGGCGTACTGCAGCCGCCGCGGCCAGCGCGCCATCGGCCGGCGCAGGGCGCACACGGCCACCAGCCACAGCAGGGTGGCGGGCAGCGCGCCGCCGGTGACGGCCGCCGCCAGCCCCAGCCAGTCGACGAAGCCGGGGGCGACGAACAGGGTCGCGATGGCCACCAGCGCCTGCACCGCCAGCACGGCGCGCAGCACCACGCCGATGCGGCAGGCGTCGAACAGCGGCTGCGCCGCCGGCCGCTGGGGCGCGGGAGCGGGCGCGGCGGCGGGCGGCCGCAGCGGGGCCGGCATCGTCGAATCGACGCCGGGGTCGGCCGATAAAATCGATGGGTTTCGCATCCCTCGCGAGGCGGTGGGCAGGCAGCGGGCCATTATTGCTGCGCCCGCCGCCGTTGCCGCCTCCGGCCGCCCCTTCCCGCCCTGCCTGCCGTGCACTCCGTCATGACCCAGAACCAACTCGACAAGAAATCCGAAGCCTGGTCGGCCCTTTTTTCCGAGCCGATGAGCGAGCTGGTGCAGCGCTACACCTCGAGCGTGTTCTTCGACAAGCGCCTGGCGCATGCCGACATCGAGGGTTCGCTGGCCCATGCCGAGATGCTGGCGGCACAGAAGATCATCTCCGCGCAGGACCTGGCCGATATCCGGCGTGGGATGGCGCAGATCCAGGGCGAGATCGACGCCGGCAGCTTCGAGTGGAAGCTGGCCCTGGAGGACGTGCACCTGAACATCGAGGCGCGCCTGACGCAACTGGTGGGCGACGCCGGCAAGCGCCTGCACACCGGCCGCAGCCGCAACGACCAGGTCGCCACCGACGTGCGCCTGTGGCTGCGCGGCGAGATCGACCTGATCGACGGCCTGCTGACCGACCTGCAGAAGGCGCTGCTCACGATCGCCGGGCAGAACGTGGACGCCATCCTGCCCGGCTTCACCCATCTGCAGGTGGCGCAGCCGGTGAGCTTCGGCCACCACATGCTGGCCTACGTGGAGATGTTCGCCCGCGACGCCGAGCGGCTGGCCGACGTGCGCAGGCGCGTGAACCGCCTGCCGCTGGGCGCCGCCGCCCTGGCCGGCACCACCTACCCGCTGGACCGCGAGCGTGTCGCGAAGACGCTGGGCATGGAGGGCGTGTGCCAGAACAGCCTGGACGCGGTGAGCGACCGCGACTTCGCCATCGAGTTCACCGCCGCGGCCAGCCTGTGCATGGTGCACATCAGCCGCTTCAGCGAGGAGCTGATCCTGTGGATGAGCCAGAACTTCGGCTTCATCCAGATCGCCGACCGCTTCACCACCGGCAGCTCGATCATGCCGCAGAAGAAGAACCCCGACGTGCCCGAGCTGGCACGCGGCAAGACGGGCCGCGTGGTCGGCCACCTGATGGGCCTGATCACGCTGATGAAGGGCCAGCCGCTGGCCTACAACAAGGACAACCAGGAGGACAAGGAGCCGCTGTTCGACACCGTCGACACGCTCAAGGACACGCTGCGCATCTTCGCCGAGATGGTGGGCGGCATCACCGTCAAGCGCGAGGCGATGGAGGCCGCCGCCCTCAAGGGCTACGCCACCGCCACCGACCTGGCCGACTACCTGGTGAAGAAGGGCCTGCCCTTCCGCGACGCGCACGAGACGGTGGCGCACGCCGTCAAGGCCGCCATCTCGCACAGCGTGGACCTGTCGGAACTGCCGCTCGCGGTGCTGCAGGGCTTCAACCCCGGCATCGACAAGGACGTGTACGACGTGCTGAGCCTGCGCGGCTCGCTCAACGCCCGCAACACGCTGGGCGGCACCGCGCCGGCGCAGGTGAAGGCGCAGATCGCGCGCCACCGCGCGCGCCTGGGCTGATCGGCCGCCCGCTCCCGGAACGACGACCACCCGACCCGCGCCGGCGCCCGCCCCGCTGCATCGCGCCGAGCGCATGTTCTACGCCATCCCGCTGGAGAACCCGCCCACCTGGCGCAACCCGCCGTGGATGACGGTGCTGCTCATCCTGCTGAACGTGCTCGTCTGGTGGGGCCCGCAGCGCAGCGAGCACAAGGCGCACGAGCGTGCCGCCGCCTTCTACGCCAGGAGTGCGCTGCCGGCGCTGGAGATGCCGGCGTATCTCGACTGGCTGGACGCCACCGGCGCGAAGCACGCCCGCCAGGCGCGGCGCGCCTACGAGCGCAAGCAGTACGCGCCCCTGCTCGACGCGATGAACCAGGCCGCGCCCTTCCTGGCGAAGCTGCGCGCCGACGAGGTCGTCACCCCGGCGAACCCCCGCTACGAGGAATGGGTGAGCGCCCGCCGCCAGTACGACGCGATGCTGCCCGCGCCCTTCACCGCGCGCTGGGCGATGGACTTCAATCCCGACACCGAATGGCGGCCCGTCACCCTGCTCACGGCCGCCTTCCTGCACGGCAGCACCAGCCACCTGCTGGGCAACATGCTGTTCCTGTTCCTCTTCGGCTGCACGGTCGAACTGGCGCTGGGCCGCGCGACCTATCTCGGCTTCTACCTGCTCGGCGCGGTGGGCGCCTCGGCCATGTCCACCTGGTTCCACATGGGGCAGGGCGGCCTGGGGCTGGGCGCCTCGGGCGCCGTCTCGGCGCTGATGGCGATGTACGCCGTGCTCTACCGCATGCGGCGCATCCGCTTCTTCTACCAGCTCTTCTTCTATTTCAACTGCGTCAGCGCGCCGGCCCTGCTGCTGCTGCCGGCGTGGATCGCCAACGAGCTGCTGCAGCAACTGCTGTCCGACGGCGGCGTCGACTACATGGCGCACCTGGGCGGCCTGCTCACCGGCGCCACGCTGATGGCGCTGACCCTGGCCGTGCGCCGCGTGGAGGCGCCCCGCGCGCCGGCCCCGGCCGAGGCCGACGACGGCCACGCGGCGCAGGTCGCGCTGGCGCGCCGGCTCACCGGCGAGATGCAGTTCGAGCGCGCGGCCGCGGCCTGGAAGGCGGCGGCCAGGCTGCGCCCGCGCGACGCCGAGACGCTGCGCCAGTGGTTCAACCTGGCGAAGCTGTGGCCGGCCGGCGAGGACTTCCACCGCTGCGCGCGCATGATCTTCGCGCTGCCCGGCAAGGACGACGCGACGCTGGCGCTGCAGCACGCCAGCTACCGCACCTACCTCGACACCGCCCGGCCCGGCGCCCGGCTGCAGCCCGACGACATGGTGCGGCTGGTGCGCCGCTTCGTGCGTGCGCGCGAGTTCGCCGACGCCGAGAAGCTGTGCCAGGCGCTGATCCGCACGGCGCCCGCGCATCCGCGCCTGGCCGACACGCTGGGCATCTGCGCCACGGGGCTGCTGCAGGCCGGGCAGCACGAGCGGGCCCGGGCGTGGCTGCCGCAGTTGCAGCAATTTGCGCCAGCGGAACAAGTCACGCGCTTGCTGGCGCAGGGGTGATGTGCCGGAACGGGGCGCTCGCCATGGCAAGGAGGTCCGCGGTGCGGTGGGTCCACAACTTCCGTTCGGGCTGAGCTTGTCGAAGCCGGGTGCCGCGCTTCGACAAGCTCAGCGTGAACGGCGGGTGGATGGTTCAAAGGCTGCATCGAGCCGCCCGGGGCCGGCACCGAGATCGCCAACGCTCCAGGGGCCCCGCAATCAGCCCGTGTTGCGCAGCCCCGCCGCCACCCCGTTGATCGACAGGTGGATGCCGCGCTGCAGCCGCTCGCCGCCGTCGCCGCTGCGAAAGCGCCGCATCAGCTCCACCTGCATGTGGTGCAGCGGGTCGATGTAGGGGAAGCGGTGGCGCACAGAGCGCTGCATCTCCACGTTGCCCTCCAGCCGCTGCTTCGCGCCGGTGATGAGCGTGAGCGCGTCGGAGGTCCTGTGCCACTCGGCCTCGATCATCGAGAACACCTTCTGGCGCAGCTTGCGGTCGCCCACCAGCTCGGCATAGCGCGTGGCCAGCGCCAGGTCGCTCTTGGCCAGCACCATGTCCATGTTCGACAGCAGCGTGCGGAAGAAGGGCCACTGCGCGTACATGCGCTGCAGCAGCGCCTCGCGTTCCTTGCGGCCCTTGGCGTCGGGTGCGCCCGCGACGAAGCGCACGACCGCGCTGCCGAAGCCGTACCAGCCGTTGAGCGTCAGGCGGCACTGGCCCCAGCTGAAGCTCCAGGGCACGGCGCGCAGGTCCTCGATGTTGCGCTGCGGGTTGCGCGAGGCCGGGCGCGAGCCGATGTTCAGCTCGGCGATCTCGCGGATCGGCGTGGCGCCGAAGAAATAGTCGACGAAACCTGGCGTCTCGTACACCAGCGTGCGGTAGGCGGCCATGCTGGCGCGCGAGAGCGCCTCCGCCGCGTCGAGGAAGGCTGCGGGCGCCGCCTTGTTCGGCGTGAGGAAGGTCGCCTCCAGCGTGGCGGCCACCAGCGTCTCCAGGTTGCGGCGGCCGATCTCGCTGTTGGCGTACTTCGAGCCGATCACCTCGCCCTGTTCCGTCAGGCGCAGTTGCCCGCGCACGGTGCCCGGCGGCTGCGCCAGGATGGCCTGGTAGCTCGGGCCGCCGCCGCGGCCGACGGTGCCGCCGCGGCCGTGGAACATGCGCAGGCGGATCGGCCGCTCCTGCCCTGCATTCAGTTCGTCGAACAACTTCACCAGCGCATTGCCGGCGCGGTACAGCTCCCAGTTGCTGGTGAAGATGCCGCCGTCCTTGTTGCTGTCGCTGTAGCCGAGCATCACGTCCTGCTCGGCGCCGGAGCGCTGCACCATCGCGTGCACGCCCGGCAGGCCGTAGAAGGCGCGCACGATGGGCGCGGCGTTGCGCAGGTCCTCGATGGTCTCGAACAGGGGCACGACGATCAGGTCGCACACGGCGTCCTCGTTCAAGGTGCCGCGCATCAGCCCGACTTCCTTCTGCAGCAGCAGCGCTTCGAGCAGGTCGCTCACCGTCTCGGTGTGGCTGATGATGTAGTGGCGGATGGCGGCGCGGCCGTAGCGCGCGTGCGCGGTGCGGGCCTGCGCGAAGATGGCCAGCTCGCTCACCGTGAGCGGCGCGTAAGCCGCGTCGGGCACGCGCAGCGGCCGGGCGTCGTCCAGCAGGCGCAGCAGCAGCGTCTGCTTGGCGTCTTCCGCCAGCGCGGTGTAGTCGGGCTCGATGCGCGCCACCTTCAGCAGGTCGGCCACCACCGCCTCGTGCTTGTCGGAGCTTTGCCGCAGGTCCACCGTGGCGAGGTGGAAGCCGAACACCTCCACCGCGCGGACCAGCGGCTTCAGGCGCGGCTCGACCAGCGCGGCGCCGTGCTTCTCGCGCAGCGATTCCTCGATGGTGCGCAGGTCGGCCAACAGGCTCTGCGCATCAGGGTACGGGTTCTGCGGCGCCACCGCGTGGCGCGCCGCCACGCCGCCGGTCAGCTCGCGCAGCGTGGCCGCCAGGCGGGCGTAGATGCCGATGAGGGCGCGGCGGTAGGGTTCGTCGCGGCGGTGCTCGCTCGGGTCGGGCGAGGCCTCGGCCAGCGCCTGCATCTCGGGCGAGACGTCCACCAGCGCGGCCGACAGCGACAGCTCGCCGCCCAGGTAGTGCACCTCGGTCAGGTAGTAGCGCAGCGCCAGCTCGCACTGGCGGCGCAGGGCGTAGTCCAGCGTCTCGGCGGTCACGTTGGGATTGCCGTCGCGGTCGCCGCCGATCCACTGGCCCATGCGGAAGAAGGGCGCGATGTCCTCGCGGCCCAGCGCCTTTTCCAGGTCGGCGTACACGCGCGGGATCTCGCGCAGGAAGGTCGCCTCGTAGTAGGAGAGGGCGTTCTCGATCTCGTCGGCCACCAGCAGTTTGGTGAAGCGCACCAGCCGCGTCTGCCACAGCTGCGTGACGCGCACCCGCAGCTGCGCCTCGTTGTCGGCCAGCTCGCGCGGCGTCAGCGCGTCCTTGCCGCCGGCGTACAGGCGCTGGCGCTGGCGGATCTCGTCGCGCGCGGCCAGCAACTGCGCGATGCCGCGCTCGGCGTCGAGGATGCTCTTGCGCTGCACCTCCGTCGGGTGCGCCGTGAGCACCGGCGAGAGATAACTGTGCGCCAGCGACTCGGCCACCTGCGCCGCGCCGATGCCGGCCTTGCGGATGCGCGCCAGCGCCACCTCCAGGCTGCCCTCGATGGCGTCGCCGGCGCGCTCGGCCTCGGTGCGGCGGCGGATCTGGTGGCGGTCCTCGGCCAGGTTGGCCAGGTGGCTGAAGTAAGTGAAGGCGCGGATCACGCGCACCGCCTCGTTGGCCGACAGGCTCTTGAGCAGGTTCTTGAGTGCGCGGTCGGCCGAGTGGTCCTCGTCGCGGCGGAAGGCGACCGACAGGGTGCGGATCTTCTCCACCAGCTCGAAGGTGGCCGCGCCTTCCTGCTCGCGGATCACGTCGCCGAGGATCCGGCCCAGCAGGCGGATGTCCTCGATCAGCGGCTGCTCGTCGGCCTGGCGCCGGGTGGCGGCGGGTTGGGCCGGGCTGGTGCTCTTCCTGGTCTTCGCGGGCGGGGTCCTGCGGGCGGCGGTGCTCATCCGGGTGGCTCCTGGGTAGGGGACATGGCGCGCGCAGCGGCGTTGCTGCGGCGCAACATGCTAGCATCGTCAGCCCCCGAAGCCTGCGTTCCTCCACCCGTGAAACCCATCGTCATCGCCACGCGCGAAAGCCGCCTGGCCCTCTGGCAGGCCGAGCATGTGAAAGCACTTCTGCAAGAACGGGGCCACGCCGTCGAGCTGCTGGGCATGACCACGCGCGGCGACCAGATCCTGGACCGCACGCTCAGCAAGGTCGGCGGCAAGGGCCTGTTCGTCAAGGAATTGGAAACGGCGCTGGACGAGGGCCGCGCCGACATCGCGGTGCACTCGCTCAAGGACGTACCGATGGAACTGCCCGAGGGCTTCGAGCTGGCCTGCGTGATGGAGCGCGAGGACCCGCGCGACGCGCTGGTCTCGCCGGGGCACGCCTCGCTCGACGAGGTGCCGCAGGGCGCGGTGGTCGGCACCTCCAGCCTGCGCCGCACGGTGCTGCTCAAGGCGTTGCGTCCCGACCTGCGCATCGAGCCGCTGCGCGGCAACCTCGACACGCGCCTGCGCAAGCTGGACGAGGGGCAGTACGCCGCCATCGTGCTGGCGGCGGCGGGCCTCAAGCGCCTGGGCCTGGAGGCGCGCATCCGCCAGGTCTTCGAGCCCGAGGCGATGCTGCCCGCGGCGGGGCAGGGCGCGCTGGGCATCGAGATCCGCGCCGGCCGCGATGACCTGCGCGCCGCCCTGGCGCCGCTGGCGCACCGGCCGACCTGGCTGGCGACCGCCGCCGAACGCGCCGTCAGCCGGGCGCTGGGCGGCAGTTGCTCCATGCCGCTGGCCGCGCATGCCCGCACGGGTGCGCAGGGCCTGCACCTGGCCGCGGCCTGGGGTGACGCCGAGGGCAGCGGCGCGCTGGTGCGCGCGCAGGCGGCCGAGGCCGTGACCGACCTGGCCGGGGCCGAGGCCCTCGGCATGCGCGTGGCCGGCGCGCTGCGCGCCGGCGGCGCCCGCTAGCCGCCGGCATGGCCACGGCAGTGCGTCCTTCGGTGCTGGTCACGCGGCCGGCCGGCGAGGTCGGCCGCTGGGTGGATGCATTGCGCGCTGCCGGCATCGAGGCCGAGGCGTTTCCGCTGATCGAGATCGCCGCGCAGTTGCCCGGCGCGATGGCGCCGCTGCCGCCGGCGGACGCGCACGACGCGCTGATGTTCGTGAGCGCCGCCGCCGTGGCGCACTTTTTCCGGCTGCGGCCGATGCAGGCGGCCGGCCTCGGCGCCGCGCGCTGCTGGTGCACCGGCCCCGGCACGGCCGCCGCACTGCAGGCGGCCGGCGTGCCCGCGGAGCGCATCGATACGCCGCCCGAGGCGCAGGCGCGATTCGATTCGGAAGCCCTGTGGGAACAGGTCGAGACGCAGGTGCGCCCCGGCCTGCGCGTGCTGCTGGTGCGCGGGGCCGACGCGCAGGGTCGGCCGGCGGGGCGCGACTGGCTGGCCCGCCGGCTGGAAGCGGCGGGCGCGGCGGTGCAGACCGTCGCCGTCTACCGGCGGCTGGCGCCGCAGTTCGACGAGGCTGCGCGCCGACGGGCGCAGGCCGCCGCGCGCGACGGGAGCTGGTGGCTCTTCAGCAGCTCCGAAGCCGTGGGCAACCTGCGGGCCGCGCTGCCGGGCCAGGACTGGGCCGAGGCGCGCGCGCTGGCGACCCACGAACGCATCGTGGAGGCCGCGCGCCAGGCCGGTTTCGGGCGGGTGGAGGCGGTCTCGCCGCGCCTGCCGGAGATGGTCGCCTCGATAGAATCTCTTCGATGACGGCCGCCTCCGTGTCCGAAGAATCCTCCCCCGGTACGGCGCCGCCCCTGGCCTTGCCGGCGCCGGTGGCCGTGGTGCCCGTCGCGGTCACGGCGCAGGGCGTGCGGCTGGCCTTCGGCGTGCTGGCGCTGCTGACCGGCATCGCGCTGCTGCTGGCGATCCTGCTGTGGCAGAAGGTCTCGGGCATGCAGGAACAGCTCGCCCGTCAAAGCGCCGATGCCACCGTCCAGGCCACCGAGGCCCGCGCCCTGGCCCGCCAGGCGCAGGAGACGGTGAGCGACGCCGCGGCGCGCCTGGCGCTGCTGGACACCCGCGTGTCCGAACTCACGCTGCAGCGCGCCCAGCTCGACGAACTGATGCACAGCCTCTCGCGCTCGCGCGACGAGAACCTCGTGGTCGACATCGAGTCCGCCGTGCGCCTGGCGCTGGAGCAGGCCCAGGCCACCGGCAACGTGCAGCCGCTGCTGGCGGCGCTCAAGGCCGGCGAGCAGCGCGTGGCGCGCGCGGCGCAGCCCCGGCTGGCGCCGCTGCAGCGCGCGTTGCAGCGCGACGCGGACCGCATCCGCGCGACCGCCAGCGGCGACGGCGGCGAGGCGCTGTCGCGCCTGGACGAACTGCTGCGCGGCGTCGACGACCTGCCCACCCTCAACCAGCTCGCGGTGCGCGGCGCGGCCGCGCCCGACGCCTGGGCCAACGAGGCCGTGCCGGCCGACGCGCCGTGGTGGCAGCGCTTCCTGATGACGGTGCGCAACGAGATGCGCTCGCTGGTGCGCGTCTCGCGCATCGACCGGCCCGAGGCGGCGCTGCTCGCGCCCGACCAGACCTTCTTTCTGCGCGAGAACCTCAAGCTCAAGCTGCTCAGCGCGCGGCTGGCGCTGCTGTCGCGCCAGGCGGACAACGCGCGCGCCGAACTGGCCGGCGTGCAGGCGCTGATCAACCGCTATTTCGATCCGGCCTCGCGCAAGGTGCAGGTCGCCGCGACCCAGTTGCAGCAGGTGCAGTCGCTGGTCAGGGCGTCGGCGCCGCCGCATGTCGACGACACCCTGGCGGCTCTTGCTGCCGCTGCTGCCGGCCGATGAGCAACCCCTGCCGCCCCGCGAGGGAGACCCCCTGATGCGCGCCGCGCTCTGGCTGCTCGCGCTGTTCGGCATCGCCGCCGCGGTGGCGCTGTTCGCCGGCAACAACCAGGGCACCGTCACGCTGTTCTGGCCGCCCACGCGCATCGACCTGTCGCTCAACCTGGTGCTGCTGGCGCTGGGGCTGCTGTTCGTGGTGCTGCACCTGGCGCTGCGCGCGCTGGCGGCCCTGTTCTCGCTGCCGATCCAGGCGCGGCAGTGGCGCCTGCAGCAGAAGGAGCGGGCGCTGCACGCGGCGCTGCTCGACGCGATGGTGCAACTGCTGGCCGGCCGCTTCAGCCGCGCGCGGCGGGCGGCGCAGGCGGCCCTGGCGCAGGAGCGCATGCTGGCCGCGCTGGAGGCCCCGCTGCCCCAGGCGCCGCAGGTGCGCGCCCTGGCCCACCTGCTGGCGGCCGAGGCCGCGCAGTCGCTGCAGGACCAGCCCGGTCGCGACGCGCACCTGCACCAGGCCCTGCAGGAAGGCGACGACGCCCGCGCCGCGGCCGGCCTGGCGCCCGAGACGCGCGAGGGTGTGCAGCTGCGCGCCGCGCGCTGGGCCCTGGAAGACCGCGACCCCGCCGCCTCGCTGGCCCGGCTGGCCGAACTGCCCCAGGGCGCCCAGCGCCGCACGCTGGCCCTGCGGCTGCGGCTGAAGGCGGCGCGCCAGGCCGGCCGGCCGCAGGACGCGCTGGACACCGCGCGTCTGCTCGCCAAGCACCGCGCCTTCTCCGCCGGCGCCGCCGCCAGCATCCTGCGCGGCCTGGCCGCCGACCTGATCGGCCAGGCGCACGACACCGGGCAACTGCGCCAGGCCTGGGCGCGGCTGGAGCCGGCCGAGCGCGAGATCCCCGAGGTCGCCATCCAGGCGGCGCAGCGCATGATCGCCCTGGGCGGCGAGCCGGCCACGGCCCGCGCCTGGCTGCTGCCGGTGTGGGAGCGGGCCGTCGCGCAGCCGCGCGCGATGGACGAGGGCCTGCGCATCAAGCTGGCGCGCGCGCTGGAGGCCAGCCTCGACACCGTCGATGCCGACTGGCTGGCGCGCATCGAGGCGGCCCAGCGCGCCGACCCGCGCAACGCCACCCTCCAGTACCTGGCCGGCATGGCCTGCATGCGCCGCCAGCTCTGGGGCAAGGCGCAGCAACTGCTGGCGCAGGCCGGCACGGCGCTGCAAGACGCCGAACTGCACCGGCGCGCCTGGTCGGCCCTGGCCGAGCTGGCCGAGATGCAGGGCGACCCGGCGCGGGCCGCCGAGGCCTGGAAGCAGGCCGCCCTCGGCCGCGGCTGAGCGCGGCGCCGCGCCCCCGTCCTTTCACTCCTTCCCTCCCCCGAGTTCGCTGCGGCCGCCCACGGCAGCCGCCGCCCGCCTGCACCCGCCGGTATCCCTCATTAGTTCTATTTACTTAAAAAAATTGAAACCGGCCGAGCTTGTGGAGTACAGTGTTAACTGTTTCCAAAAGTATTACTTTCTTCCTTGGTCGAGGCGAAAAGTGAAAAGTAACGCATTACTCGGCTGGCGAAGCGGGCTGCTGGCCATCCTCGTCATCCTGCAGGGCTGTGCGGCCGCACCGGGTTTCAACAGCGTGCCGGAATCCCTGGCGCCGCCCCCTTCGGCGGACGGCGACCGGCCTGCCGAAGGCGCCGTCACGCCGATCACGCCGGAGCTGATCCTGGCGCAGCGAGCCAGCCACCCGAGGACGCTGGGCGACGACGTGCAGCAGTTGCTGGGCACGCCCGCGTCCTACCGCATCGGCCCCGGCGACGTGCTCGGCGTCACCGTGTACGACCACCCCGAGCTGACGTCCAGCTTCATCCCGCCCACCACGGTGGCCGACCCGGCCAGCATCGCGCCTGCGCCGGGCTTCGTGGTGTCCGAGACCGGCCAGCTGAGCTTCCCCTACGTCGGGCTGTTCAAGGCCGAGGGCATGACCGTCCAGCAGGTGGAGGACCACCTCAAGAGGAACCTGGCGCGGGTCTACAAGGACCCGCAGGTCACGGTGCGCATCCAGGCCTTCCGCAGCAAGCGCGTCTTCGTCGAGGGCGAGGTGCGCGTGCCGGGCCTGCAGGTGTTCACCGACATCCCCATGACGCTGCCCGAGGCCATCAGCCGCGCCGGCGGCATCCTGCCGGAGGGCGACCGCTCGTCCGTGATGCTCACCCGGGGCGGCAAGAGCACGATCGTGGACATGGTCGCCCTGGCCCAGTCGGGCGTGGACCCGACCCGCATCCCGCTGCAAAGCGGCGACATCGTCTACGTGCGCAACCGCGAGGAGCGCAAGGTCATCGTGGCCGGCGAGGTGCTCAAGCCCTCGGCCGTGCTGATGCGCAACGGCCGGCTGAGCCTGAGCGACGCGCTGGGCGAGGTGGGCGGCGTGGACCTGGCCACGGCCAACCCGCGCCAGATCTACGTGGTGCGCAACGAGCCGGCGGGCGGGCAGAAGATCTTCCACCTCGATGCCCGCACGCCGTCCTCGCTGGCGCTGGCCGACGGCTTCGACCTGGAGCCCAAGGACCTCGTCTACGTCGACCCGGTCGGCCTCGTGCGCTGGAGCCGGATCATCAACCTCATTCTGCCGAGCGCGCAGAGTGCCAACCTGATCCGTGGCACCTACAGGTAAGCAGGAGTCGTGGCCATGAGTTCCACCTTCAACACCCCCTCCACGGTCGTGCCCGTCACGCTGCAGCCGGTGGAGTCGCCCTCCGACGAGCCGCTGCACGTGGGCCAGCTGCTGGACGTCTTCGTCTCCAACCGCGGCCTGATCGTCGGCATCGTGCTGGCCAGCCTGCTGGCGGGGCTGGCCGTGGTGACCTTCTCCAAGAAGACCTACGAGACCAACATCCTGGTGCAGGTCGAGGACTCCGAGAGCAGCTCGGCGACCAAGAGCTTCCTGGGCGAGGCGTCGGCGCTGTTCGACGTGAAGACGCCCACCAGCGCCGAGGTCGAGATCATTCGCTCGCGCGCCATCCTGGGCAAGGCCGTGGACGCCACCCGGCTCGACCTGGTGGCCGAGCCGCGGCTGGTGCCGCTGGTGGGCAACTGGCTGGCGGAGCGGGCGACGGGGCTGTCGCAGCCGGGCATCTTCGGCCTGGGCGGCTACGTGTCCGGCAAGGAGTCGATCAGCGTGGCCCGCTTCGACGTGCCGCCCGCCCTGGAGGGCGAGCCCTTCGTGCTGACGGCCGGCGAGGACGGCGCCTACGCGCTGCGCGCCGAGGGCATCGACGAGGTGATCGGCCGGGTCGGCCAGCCGCTGACCGTGTCCACCCCGGACGGCAGGCTGGAGCTGGAGGTCACGGCGCTGGCCGGTCTGCCCGGCGCCGAGTTCAGGCTGGTGCGCCACCGGCGGCTCGACACCGTCAACGGGCTGCAGCGCAGCCTGACGCTGCAGGAGCGGGGCAAGCAGTCGGGCGTCATCGACGTCTCGCTGCAGGGCACCGACCCGGCGCGCATCGCCCAGGTGCTCAACGCCATCGCGGCGCAGTACGTGCGGCAGAACGTCGAGCGCAAGGCCGAGGAGGCGCAGAAGACCCTGTCCTTCCTGGATTCGCAGCTGCCGGTCTTCAAGCGGCAACTGGAGGAGTCCGAGGAGATCTACAAGCGCTACCGCAACCAGCGCGGCACCGTGGCCCTGGAGGAAGAGGCCAAGCTGATCCTGGAAACCGTGGTCGAGCGCCAGACCAAGCTGCTGGAAGCCCAGCAGAAGCGCCGGGAGATGGAGTCGAGGTTCACCAGCCAGCACCCGCAGATGCAGATGCTGGACGCGCAGATCGCCGCGCTGCAGGCCGACATCGGCGGCATCCAGACCCGCATCAAGGCGCTGCCCGGCATCCAGCAGGACGCCGTGCGCATGGAGCGCGACGTGAAGGTCAACACCAGCCTGTACCAGTCGCTGCTGAGCCAGGCGCTGCAGCTGCGGCTGGTCAAGGAGGGCAAGGTCGGCAACGCGCGCCTGCTGGACACGGCGCCGGTGCCGATCAAGCCCATCAAGCCCCGCAAGCCGCTGATCCTCGCGCTGGCGCTGTTCGCCGGCCTGCTGCTGGGCAGCATCGCCGCCTTCGTGCGCAACGCGCTGGTGGAGCAGCGCATCAAGGATCCGGACGAGCTGGAGGACCACATCGGCCTGCCCGTGTTCTCCACCATCCCGCACAGCGCGCTGCAGACCAGCGTGGCGACCCGGCGCCTGACCGGCCCCACGGGGGCGCGGCTGGTGGCGCTGGAGATGCCGGAGGACCCGGCCGTCGAGAGCCTGCGCACGCTGCGTACCGCCATGCAGTTCGCGATGCTGGGCGCCTCCAACAACCGCGTGCTGATGACCAGCCCGGCACCCGGCGCGGGCCAGAGCTTCGTGGCCGCCAACTTCGCCACCCTCATGGCCATGGCCGGCAAGCGCACGCTGCTGATCGACGCCGACCTGCGCCGCGGCCACATGCACCAGTACTTCGGCCTGCAGCGCCACGGCGGCCTGTCGGAGCTGATCGCCGGCAGCCTGACCATCCAGCAGACGGTGCACCGGCACGTGGTGGACCAGCTGGACTTCCTCGCCACCGGCCAGCTGCCGCCGAACCCGGCGGAGCTGCTCACCTCGTCCGCCTTCAAGGAGGTGCTGGAGCGGCTGTCGGAGCTGTACGACCTGGTCATCATCGACAGCCCGCCGGTGCTGGTCGCCTCGGACACCGCCACCATCGCCTCGCATTCGGGCACGGTGCTCATCGTGGCGCGCGCCGGCGTGTCCACCATGGGCGAACTGCGCGAGAGCACGCGCCGGCTCTCGCTGAGCGGCAAGTCCGCCACCGGCGTGCTGCTGAACGCGGTCGAGGTGAAGAAGGGCAGCTTCGGCAACTACAAGTACGGCCGCTACCGCTACACCAACTACAACTACGAGAGCATCCTGCCCGACGAGCAGTGATGCCGCGGGGCCGGCGCGCCCCGGCCCTCACGTGACAACGCCCACCCCGTCCGATGACGAGGTGGGCGTTGTGCTTTACGGGGCCGCGGCGGCGGCCGCGCCGCCGGTCAGGCGCTGGCCGCGCCCGACGATGCCTCGAAGGGCAGGACCACGCCGGCCAGGTCCTTGCGCGTCTCGACCAGGACCAGCGGGCCGTCGTCCAGCACCGGCAGCGGCGGGCGCTCGCGCGGCACGTGGACCGGGCGGGGCTCGGCCGCGATCGCGGCGCGCACTTCCGCCACGCGCTGCGCGTTCGAGTTCACCCAGATCAGGCCGGCGTCCTGCGCCACGCCTTCCAGCGTGGTGGTGGGCAGCTCGAACGGCGCGACGCGCGGCAGCGGGGCGCGCTGCGATCCCGACGACGCGGCGGGCGCCGCTGCGGCCACGGGTGCAGGCTCGGCCTGCGCAGCGGCGGCGGCAGGCGCCGACACCGGCAGTGCGTCGGGCTCCGCAGCAGGGGCCGGGCCGCGGCCGGATGCCTCGCGGAAGTCGTCGCGGCCCTCGCGGCCCTCGCGGCGGTCACGACCGTAGCGGTCACGCGAGCGGCCACGCCGTTCCTCGCCCTCGGCGCGGGGTGCACGCTGTTCGGCCTCCGCACCCTCTGCGGTCACCGGTGCAGCGCTGCGGTCCGCTTCCTCGGTCGGACCGGCACCTTCGGGTCGTGCCCGCTCGGAGCCGCCCCGGCGTTCGCGGCGCTCCTCGCCATTGCGGCGCGGCGCGTCGGCGGACCGGCCTGCCGCCGCCTCGCCCTGCTCGCCGGCCGTGCGGTTCTCGCGCGCTGCCTCGCCGCCGCGGGCCTCGCCCGGCTGCCGCTCGCGCCGCTCGCCGCGGCTGCGCGGCGGGCGGGCCTCCCCTTCGGCGCTGGTGCGCGGCGTGTCGGCCGAAGCCGTCGCCAGGCCGGCGTCCTCGGTGCCCGGGCGGGCGTCGGCATCGCGGCGGCCCCGGTTGCGGCCGCCGTTGCCGTTGCCGCCCTGGCGCTCGGCGTCGCGGGCTTCCCGGCCGGATTCGCCCCGGTCGCCGCGGCGTTCGCCGCCGCCTCGCCGCTCGCCGTCGCGCCGCTCGCCCGAACGGGCGCCGCCGCGGCCTTCACCATCGCGGTCACGGTCGCGCGAGCGTCCACCGCGGCGTCCGTCGCCGCCACGGCCTTCGCGCGGCTGCTGCGTCTTCGCCGGCTCGGCCGGCGCAGCGACGGGCGCCGCTGCCGGCGCCTCGGCGGGCGCGCCGCCGAACAGGCCCTTGAGCCAGGCGAAGAAGCCGCCTTCGGCCGGTGCCCGGGCTGCTGCCGCGACCGGCGCGGCGGCCACGGGTGCCGGGGCCGCCGGCGCGGGCGCCACCGCCTCGCGCGGCGGCACCACCGGTGCCGGCGCATCCGGCAGCACGCCCTTGATCACCGGCGTCTGCTTGTTGGTCGGCTCCTGCGAGCGGCGCGTCACGCGCGTCGGGTCCTCGAACTCGTCGGCCATGCTGTAGCTGGCGCGCAGCTGGTCCAGCCGGACGTCGTCGTGCTTGAGGCGCTCCAGCCTGTAGTTGGGCGTCTCCAGCGTCTTGTTCGGGATCATCAGCACGTTCACGCGCTGCTTGATCTCGATCTTGGCGATCTCGGTGCGCTTCTCGTTGAGCAGGAAGGAGGCCACCTCCACCGGCACCTGCACGTGCACGGCGGCGGTGTTGTCCTTCATGGACTCCTCCTGGATGATGCGCAGGATCTGCAGCGCGCTCGACTCCGTGTCGCGGATGTGGCCGGAGCCGCCGCAGCGCGGGCAGGGGATGGAGGCACCTTCGCTCAGCGCCGGCTTCAGGCGCTGGCGGCTCATCTCCATCAGGCCGAACTTGCTGATCGAGCCGAACTGCACGCGGGCGCGGTCCTGGCGCAGCGCGTCGCGCAGGCGGTTCTCGACCTCGCGGCGGTTCTTCGACTCGTCCATGTCGATGAAGTCGATGACGATCAGGCCGCCCAGGTCGCGCAGGCGCATCTGGCGGGCCACCTCGTCGGCGGCCTCGAGGTTGGTGCGGGTGGCGGTCTCCTCGATGTCGCCGCCCTTGATGGCGCGCGCCGAGTTGACGTCGATCGACACCAGCGCCTCGGTGTGGTCGATCACGATGGCGCCGCCGCTGGGCAGCTGCACCGTGCGGGCGTAGGCCGACTCGATCTGGTGCTCGATCTGGAAGCGGCTGAACAGCGCCGCGTCGTCGCGGTAGCGCTTCACGCGGGCGGCATGCTCGGGCATGACGTGCGCCATGAACTGCTGCGCCTGCTCGTAGATGTCGTCGGTGTCGATCAGGATGTCGCCGATGTCGTGGTTGAAGTAGTCGCGGATCGCGCGGATCACCAGCGACGACTCCTGGTAGATCAGGAAGGCGCCGCGGGCGCCCTTGGCGGCGCCGTCGATGGCGCTCCACAGCTTGAGCAGGTAGTTCAGGTCCCACTGTAGCTCGGGCGCGGTGCGGCCGATGCCCGCGGTGCGCGCGATGATGCTCATGCCCTTGGGGTATTCGAGCTGGTCCATCGCCTCCTTCAGCTCGGCGCGGTCCTCGCCCTCGATGCGCCGGCTGACGCCGCCGCCGCGCGGGTTGTTGGGCATCAGCACGACGTAGCGGCCGGCCAGGCTGATGAAGGTGGTCAGCGCCGCGCCCTTGTTGCCGCGCTCTTCCTTCTCGACCTGGACGATCAGCTCCTGGCCTTCCTTGATCGCGTCCTGGATCCGGGCCTGGCTGGCCGAGACGCCTTCGGCGAAGTACTGCCTGGAGATTTCCTTGAAGGGCAGGAAGCCGTGGCGGTCCTCGCCGTAGTCGACGAAGCAGGCCTCCAGGCTGGGCTCGACGCGGGTGACGACGGCCTTGTAGATGTTGCCCTTGCGCTGCTCGCGCCCTTCGATCTCGATTTCGTAGTCGAGGAGCTTCTGCCCGTCGACGATGGCCAGGCGGCGCTCTTCGGCCTGCGTGGCGTTGATCAGCATCCGTTTCATGGGAGTGCGTGTCCTTTGTTGTTCGTTGTCTCTCGATGGTCCCGGAGGACCTTCGATGCACGGAGGACGACGCGGCGAAACGGGCGGAACGACCGGTGCGCACCAGGCTGCCGACAGGGGAGAGGGGGCGCCGGGCCCACCCTCCGGGTCAGTTCGGCAGCAACCGGGGCGGTGGGGGCGCGAGGATGGGCGCGAGGCCGATCAGGCGCTGCGAAGCCACCTTCTCGATGGCCTGGGGCGCAGCAGTGACGGGCGCTGCGGGCGATTCAATGCCGGAGGGCGCTGGCATCAGCCAGCGCAGGCACCATTGAACAAGCCACATCAGCACCGGGGCACTCGTCTCGATCCGCCGGCCGGCACCTGCTGCATTCGATTGCGGGGCGCCGGCTGGCATGTATTCCGTTGGGGGTTTCGTCGGCGTCGGCCTCATTGCCTTGCCTGGGATGCCGCGAGGGGCAAGCCATGCGCCGCAGCGGCATCGACCTGCCAGGCGATGGGTGGGTGCTCTAAACTTCCCGTTCAATCAAGCACTTGCACGATCGCGCTGGTGAAAAACATTATAGGTGCGAAGCCGGCCGGCCGGTCTGCCGCCCCGCCGGCCGCGGCGGCGCAGCAGGTGCGCTTTCTCACGGTGGACGAGGAATCGGCCGGCCAGCGGCTGGACAACTACCTCTTCCGCCACCTCAAGGGCGTGCCCAAGACGCACGTGTACCGCGTCATCCGCTCCGGCGAGGTGCGGCTGAACAAGGGCCGCGCCCAGGCGGATGCGCGCGTCGCCCCCGGCGACGTGGTCCGCCTGCCGCCGTTGCGCGTGGCCGAGCCGGCCGCCGCGCCGCCCGCGCCGGCGCGCGCCTTCGACCTGCTGTACGAGGACGAGGCCCTGATCGCCGTGGACAAGCCCGCCGGCGTGGCGGTGCACGGCGGCAGCGGCGTGAGCTTCGGCGTCATCGAGCAGCTGCGCGCCGCCCGGCCGCAGGCGCGCTTCCTGGAACTGGTGCACCGGCTGGACCGCGACACCTCCGGCGTGCTGCTGGTGGCCAAGAAGCGCAGCGCCCTCACGGCGCTGCAGGCGCAGTTCCGCGGCCGCGAGACCGGCAAGACCTACCTGGCGCTGGTGGAGGGCGACTGGCCCGCCCGGCTGAAGGTGATCGACGCGCCGCTGGCCCGCTACCTGCTGGCGCCCACGCCCGGCCAGGCCGAGGGCGAACGGCGCGTGAAGGTGGTGCCGAAGGACCATCCCGACGCGATGCGCGCCCTGACGCTGGTGCGGGTGCTGGCGCGCCTCACGCTGCCGGGCGACGCCGCGCCGATGACCCTGCTGGCGGTGACGATCAAGACCGGCCGCACGCACCAGATCCGCGTGCACCTGGCCTCTTCCGGGCACCCGATCGCCGGCGACGACAAGTACGGCGACGCCGAGCGCCGCCGCGCGCTGGCGCGCCTGGGCCTGAAACGCATGTTCCTGCACGCCTGGCGCCTGTCCTTCGATCATCCCGCCAGCGGTGAGCCGGTCGCCCTGCAGGCGCCGCTGCCTGCGGAACTGGCCGACCTGCTGCCGACACCGGCCCGCGCTACCCTCGAGACGAATGACGAACCCCACTGACCCGCGCCCGCTGCGCTTCGACCTCATCGCCTTCGACTGGGACGGCACGCTGTACGACTCCACCGCCGTCATCACGCGCTGCATCCAGGCCGCGGTGGTGGACGTGGGCGGACGCCGGCCGGCGGAGCGCGATGCCGCCTGGGTCATCGGCCTGGGCCTGGCCGAGGCGCTGGCCAAGGCCGCGCCCGACGTGCCACCGGCGAAGTACCGCGAGCTGGGCGAGCGCTACCGCCATCACTACCTGCGCCACCAGGACGACCTGGTGCTCTTCGACGGCGTGCTGCCGATGCTCGACGCGCTGGCGGCGCGCGGCCACCGGCTGGCGGTGGCCACCGGCAAGTCGCGCCGGGGGCTGGACGCCGTGCTGGACAGCATCGACCTGCGCCACCGCTTCGACGCCTCGCGCACCGCCGACGAGACTTTCGGCAAGCCCCATCCGCGCATGCTGCTCGAACTGATGGAGGAGCTTCAGGTCCCGCCTGAGCGCACGCTGATGATCGGCGACACCATCCACGATCTGCAGCTGGCGCGCAACGCCGGCTGCGCCGGCGTGGGCGTGAGCTACGGCGCCCACGAGCCGGCCGGCTTCGAGGCGCTGGCGCCGCTGCACGTGGCGCATTCCGTGCAGGATCTGTCCGACTGGCTGCTGACCAACGCCTGATCCACCCGCCGATGACCGAGGAAGCCATCCCCCTGTGCAACAGCCGCGACCTGGTCGACGGCGGCCTGGCCGTGGGCTTCGACGTCGTCTACGGCGGGCAGACCTGCCGCGCCTTCGCCATCCGCTTCGAGGGCCGCGTGCACGCCTTCCTCAACCGCTGCACCCACGTGGCGATGGAGATGGACTACCAGGAAGGCCGCTTCTTCGACGACACCGGCCAGTGGCTGCTGTGCGCCACCCACGGCGCCGTGTACCGGCCCGACACCGGCGAGTGCGCCGGCGGCCCCTGCCGCGGCGGCCTGGTGCGCATCGCCCTGTCGGAGCACGACGGCGTGGTCCGCTGGCATACTGACTGGAACCTGCAGCCCGTCGCCTTCTGACCGGGCGCACGGCCCTTGCACCTCTTCCCATGAGCGATTCCGACCGCCGCGAACCTTCGGGTTTCGAACCCTTCGCGCCCGCCCCGGGCGCCGCCGCACCCGCCGCGGCCCCTGCCGACCCTGCCGCCAAGCCCGGCTGGGAGCGGGCCGCCCTCGAGAAGCTGGCCTTCGCCGCACTGAAGGAGCAACGCGCCGCACGGCGCTGGAAGACCTTCGTGCGCCTGGCATGGCTGGCCTTCTTCATCGCCCTGCTGTGGCTGGGCTTCTCGCGGACCCAGCCCTCGGCCACGACCAGCACGGCCCACACCGCGGTGGTCGAGATCGAGGGCGAGATCGCCAACGGCGGCGACGCCAGCGCCGAGTTCGTCGTCGCCGCCATGAAGAATGCGCTGGAGGACCAGGGCGCCAAGGGCCTGGTGCTGCTGATCAACTCGCCCGGCGGCAGCCCGGTGCAGGCCGGCATCATCAACGACGAGATCAAGCGCCTGCGGGCCAAGCACAAGAAGCCCATCTATGCCGTGGTGGAGGAAAGCTGCACCTCGGCCGCCTACTACATCGCCGCCGCCACCGACAGGATCTACGTCGACAAGGCCAGCCTGGTGGGCAGCGTGGGCGTGCTGATGGACGGCTTCGGCTTCACCGGCACCATGGACAAGCTGGGCGTGGAGCGGCGGCTGCTCACCTCGGGCGAGAACAAGGGCTTCCTCGACCCGTTCAGCCCGCTGAGCGAGACGCACCGCCAGCACGCGCAGCAAATGCTCGACCAGATCCACGCCCAGTTCATCGACGTGGTGAAGAAGGGCCGCGGCGAGCGCCTGAAGGCCGACACGCCGGGCCTGTTCAGCGGCCTGTTCTGGACCGGCCAGCAGGCCGTGGACCTCGGCCTGGCGGACGGCCTGGGCAACGTCGACTACGTGGCGCGCGAGGTGGTCAAGGCCGAGGAGGTGATCGACTACACCCGCCGCGACAACGTGGCCGAGCGCCTGGCCAAGCGCTTCGGCGCCGCCTTCGCCGACGTGACGCTGCGCGGCATGCGCGCCGGCCCTTCAGTCCGCTGAGGGCACCGGGGCGCGCGCTCCGCCCCCGGCCGCCCGCGCGGCGCGCGGCGCCGCCACGGCCAGCGCCATCGCGAACAGCACCACCACCGCCAGCGCGGCCGTGAGCGAACTGGCCCGCGCGAGAAAACCGATCACCGGCGGCCCCGCCATGAAGCCCAGGTACGCCGCCGCCGACACCGCCGCGATGCCGCGCGCCGGCTCCACCCCCGGCACCTGCGCCGCGGCGGCGAACAGCACCGGCACCACGTTGGCGAAGCCGATGCCCACGCCGGCGAAGCCCGCCAGCGCCACCCACGGCGAAGGGGTGAGCAGCACCAGCGTCATCGAGGCCGCCGCCAGCAGCGCGCTGGCGCGCAGCAGCGG
>NZ_JBIQNC010000006.1:47728-65936 GCF_044462705.1 Xenophilus sp. | reverse complement strand
GTCGAAGATCGGCAGCGACAGCAGCGCGCCGATGCCCCACGAGCGCGCCGACCACTTGAACAGGTCGCCCAGCTCCGGCGAGGCGAAGCCGCCGCCGGCAGTGAGCGCGATGTCGGGGAAGTACGCCGCCTTTGCCGCGCCGACGCGCGCCTGCGCCGCCAGCACCGCGGCCTGCGCCGCCGCCACGTCGGGCCGGCGCGTCAGCACGGTGGAGGGCACGCCGGCCGGCACCACCGGCAGCGCCGTCTGCCACGGCGCGACGCCAACGCCGAAGCCGGCCGGCGGCTCGCCCACCAGCACGGCCAGCGCGTGCTCCAGCTCGGCGCGGCGGCGGTCCAGCGCCAGCGCCTCGGACTCGTTGGACGCGACCTCGGTCTGCACCCGCGCCACGTCCAGCGCGGCCACGTCGCCCGCCTGCTGGCGGCGCTGCGTCAGGCGCAGGGTGTCGCGGTAGGCGTCCACGCTCTCGCGCACCAGGGCGCGTTCCGCATCGGCGGCGCGCAGGGCCAGGTAGGTCTGGGCCACTTCGGCCTGCACCATCAGGCGAGTGCTTTGCAGCAGCGCCTCGCGCGCCTGCGCGTCGAGCTGCGCAGCGTCTTCGGTGCGCGCGAGGCGGCCGAACAGGTCCAGTTCCCAGGCGGCGCCGACGCCGGCGGTGAGCAAGGTCGAGGGCTGCGTGAACTGGTTGCGGTCCAGGCCGCGCTGGCGGCTGGCGCCGGCGTCGAGGCCGACCTGCGGCAGGCGGTCGGCCTGCGCGCTGCGGGCCAGCGCCCTCGCCTGCCGCACGCGGGCGGCGGCCTGCTGCAGGCTGGTGTTGTTCTCGGCGGCACGGGCGACCAGCGCGTCGAGCACCGGGTCCTGGAAGGCGCGCCACCACTCGCCGCGCGGCTGGGCCTCGGCCGGCGCGGCGGCAGTCCAGCGGCCTTCGGTACCCGGGCCGGAGGGCGCCAGCGCCTCCTTGAACTGCGCCGGCGTCGCCACCGCCGGCACGCCTTCGGGCGCGCTGGCGCAGCCGGCCAGCACCAGGGCGGCCAGCAAAGGCGCGAGCGCCATGCGGGGAAGAAAGTTCGTCATGGTCGTTCTCCTCGTGGACGCGATGCGTTCATTCGTGGTGGCCGCGCGGGGCGGCCGGCAGCAGCTGCGGGCCGGCACCGCCGCCGCCCTCGCCGTGCACCGGGTGCTCGGCCGAGACGAAGTCGTCGGCATGCGTGGGCACCTGGCCGTGCTGGCGCAGCGGCCGGTTGCCCGCCAGCCGGCGCAGCGCGACGTAGAACACCGGCGTGAGGAACAGGCCGAAGGCCGTCACGCCGATCATCCCGGCGAACACGGCCACGCCCATCGCGCGCCGCATCTCCGAGCCGGCGCCGGTGGACAGCACCAGCGGCAGCACGCCCATGATGAAGGCCAGCGAGGTCATCAGGATCGGCCGCAGGCGCAGCCGGCTGGCCTCGATGGCGGCCTGCACCGGCGTGCGTCCCGCGAACTCCAGCTCGCGCGCGAACTCGACGATCAGGATGGCGTTCTTGGCCGACAGGCCCACCAGCACGATCAGCCCGATCTGCGTGAAGACGTTGTTGTCGCCCGCCGAGAGCCACACGCCCGTCATCGCCGCCAGCAGGCCCATCGGCACGATCAGGATGATCGCCAGCGGCAGCGTCAGGCTCTCGTACTGCGCCGCCAGCACCAGGAAGACCAGCAGGATCGCCAGCGGGAACACGATCACCGCCGAATTGCCGGCCAGGATCTCCTGGTAGGTCAGGTCGGTCCACTCGAAGCCGATGCCCGGCGGCAGCGTCTCGGCGGCGATGCGCTCGATGACGGCCTGCGCCTGGCCCGACGAGAAGCCCGGCCCCGCGGCGCCGTTGATGTCGGCGGTGAGGTAGCCGTTGTAGCGCATGGCGCGCTCGGGCCCGAAGCTCGACTCCACCTTCATCAGCGCCGCCAGCGGGATCATCTCGCCCGACGCGGAGCGCACCTTCAGCGCGCCGATGTCCTCGGCCCGCGCGCGGTACGGCGCGTCGGCCTGCACGCGCACGCTGTAGGTGCGGCCGAACTTGTTGAAATCGTTGGCGTAGAGGCTGCCCAGGTAGATCTGCAGCGTGTCGAAGATGTCCGTCAGCGGCACGCCCAACTGGCGCGCCTTGGTGCGGTCGACGTCGGCGAAGAGCTGCGGCACGTTGACCTGCCAGCTGGTGAACATGCCCGTCAGCTCCGGCGCCTGGCGCGCCTTGCCCATGAAGGCCTGCACCGCCTTGTCCATCGCCTCGTAGCCGAGCGAGGCGCGGTCTTCCAGCTGCAGCTTGAAGCCGCCCGTGGTGCCCAGCCCCGCCACCGGCGGCGGCGGGAACATCACGATGAAGGCGTCCTGGATGCCGGCGAAGGCCTGGTTGAGCTGGCCCGCCACCGCCGCGCCGCTCTGGTCGGCGCCCTTGCGCTGGTCGAAGGGCTTGAGCATCGCGAACACGATGCCGGCGTTGGAGCTGTTGGTGAAGCCGTTGATCGACAGCCCCGGGAAGGCCAGCGTGCCCTCGATGCTGGGGTTCTTCTTCATGATCTCGCCCATGCGGCGGATCACCTCGTCGGTGCGGTCCAGCGTGGCGCCGTCGGGCAGCTGCGCGAAGCCGATCAGGTACTGCTTGTCCTGCGTCGGCACGAAGCCGCCGGGCACCGCCTTGAACAGGCCGAAGGTCAGCCCCGCCAGCGCCAGGTAGATCACGAGCATCAGCGTCTTGCGCGAGATCACGCCGCGCACGCCGCCGCCGTAGGCCTCGCTGCCGCGGTGGAAGAAGCGGTTGAAGCCGCGGAAGAAGCCGCCCAGCACCTTGTCCATGCCGCGGGTGAGCGCGTCGCGCGGCGCGTCATGCGACTTGAGCAGCAGCGCCGCCAGCGCCGGCGAGAGCGTCAGCGAGTTGATCGCCGAGATCACCGTCGAGATGGCGATGGTGACGGCGAACTGCCGGTAGAACTGCCCCGTGAGGCCCGAGATGAAGGCCAGCGGCACGAACACCGCCACCAGCACCAGCGCGATGGCGATGATCGGCCCCGAGACCTCGCGCATGGCGCGGTAGGTCGCGTCGCGCGGGCTCAGGCCGGCCTCGATGTTGCGCTCCACGTTCTCGACCACCACGATCGCGTCGTCCACCACGATGCCGATGGCCAGCACCAGCCCGAAGAGCGACAGCGCGTTGATCGAGAAGCCCAGCAGATGCAGCACCGCGAAGGTGCCGATCACCGACACCGGCACCGCCAGCAGCGGGATGATCGAGGCGCGCCAGGTCTGCAGGAACAGGATCACGACCAGCACCACCAGCGCCACCGCCTCCAGCAGCGTGTGGATCACCGACGCGATGGAGGCGCGCACGAACTGCGTCGGGTCGTAGGCGATGCGGTACTCCACGCCCTCGGGCATGGTCTTCTGGATCTCGTCCATCGTGTGGCGCACGGTGTCGGAGATCTGCAGCGCGTTGGAGCCCGGCGCCTGGAACACGCCGATGCCCACCGCCGGGTCGTTGTCGAGCAGCGAGCGCAGCGAGTAGTCGGCCGCGCCCAGCTCCAGGCGGGCCACGTCGCGCAGCCGCACCACCTGGGTCGAGGGCTCGCCCGCGGCGCCGCCCTTGACGATGATGTCGCCGAACTCCTCCTCGTTGGCCAGCCGCCCGCGGGCGTTGACCGACAGTTGCAGGTCCACCCCCGGCAGCCCCGGCGAGGCGCCCACCACGCCGGCGGCCGCCTGCAGGTTCTGGCCGCGGATGGCGCCCACCACGTCGCTGGCCGAGAGGCCCCGCTGCGCCATCTTCTGCGGGTCGAGCCACACGCGCATCGCGTACTCGCCGCCGCCCCAGATCTGCACCTGGCCCACGCCCTCGATGCGCGCCAGCCGGTCCTTGACGTTGAGCACCGCGTAGTTGCGCAGGTAGTCGATGTCGTAGCGGTTGTTGGGCGAGACCAGGTGCACCACCATCGTGATGTCGGGCGAGCTCTTCACCGTCGTCAGGCCCAGGCGGCGCACCTCTTCCGGCAGGCGCGGCTCGGCCTGCGCGACGCGGTTCTGCACGAGCTGCTGCGCCTTGTCGGGATCGGTGCCCAGGCGGAAGGTGACGGTGAGCGTCATCACGCCGTCGGTGGTGGCCTGGCTGCCCATGTAGAGCATGCCTTCCACGCCGTTGATCTGCTCCTCCAGCGGCGTCGCGACGGTCTCGGCGATCACCTTGGGGTTGGCGCCGGGGTACTGCGCCCGCACCACGATCTGCGGCGGCGAGACCTCGGGGTACTCCGAGATCGGCAGGCCGCGCAGCGCGATCAGGCCGGCGATCAGCATGAGCAGCGACAGCACGCCGGCGAAGATCGGCCGGTCGATGAAGAATTTAGAGAGGTTCATGGCGCCATCTCCTGCGGTGGCGGGGTGAGGAAGGCCCCCGCGCGGGCCGCGAGGGCCCGCACGGTGGCGTCTGCTTCGTGTCTTGAAGTGGTCTTGTGCGCTCAGCGCAAGGTCATGAGCGGGCGCCGGCGCGCTCGGCGCTCGCCGTGGCCGTCATCGGCACCTCGCTCGGCGCGACCAGCGCGCCGGGCCGCACGTGCTGCGTGCCGTTGACCACGATGCGCTCGCCGGCCTTCAGGCCCGAGCGCACCACGCGCAGGCCCTGCACCGAGGCGCCGAGCGTGACTTCGCGGTACTCGGCCTTGTTCCCTTCGCCGACCACCAGCACGAACTTCTTGCTCTGGTCGGTGCCCACGGCGCGCTCGCTCACCAGCACGGCGCGGCTGTCCTGCGCCTGGCCCATGCGGATGCGGGCGAACTGGCCGGGGATCAGCGCGCCGTCGGCGTTGTCGAAGGTGGCGCGCACCCGCACCGTGCCGCTCTTCAGGTCGACCTGGTTGTCGATGAGCTGCAACCGGCCTTCGAAGGGCGTGCCCTCGGTGGCGGCGGTGCCCATCTGCACCGGGATCTGCGCGATCTGCGTGCGGACGGCGCCGCCGCCGGGCAGGTCCTTCAGCGCGCGGGCCACCACCTGCTCGTCGGCGTCGAAGCTGGCGTAGATCGGGCTGACCGACACCAGCGTGGTGAGCACCGGCGCGCCCGGCCCCGCTGGCACCAGGTTGCCGACCGTGACCTCGGCCCGGCCGATGCGCCCCGCCACCGGCGCGCGCACCTGGGTGTACGAGAGGTTCAGCCGCGCGCTCTGCAGCGCCGCCTGGGCGGCGCGCAGGTTGGCCTCGGCCTCGCGGCCGGCGTTCAGGCGCTCGTCCAGCTCGCGCTGGGCGATGGCCTGCTCGTCGTACAGGCGCCGGGCGCGCTCCTGCTCGCTGCGGGTGTAGCCGGCGCGTGCCTGGGCCGAGGCGACCTGCGCCTCGGCGCGCTGCACCTCGGCCTGGTAGGGCGCGGGGTCGATGGTCAGCAGCAGGTCGCCCTGCCTGACCAGCGCGCCTTCGCGGAAGTGGATGGCCTGCACCGCGCCGGCGACGCGCGAGCGCACGTCCACCCGCTCCACGGCCTCCAGCCGGCCGGAGAACTCGTCCCAGGCGTTGACGGGACGCTCCTCCACCATGGCGACCGACACCGGTGTGGCCTGCGGCGCCGCATCGGCGGGCGGGTTGCTCGCCTCGGCGCGCAGGCCGTACAGGCCGGCGATGCCGGCCCCCACCGCCAGCACGGCGGTGAGGCTGGTGATGGCGGGCCAGAGCCGCCGGCGCGCCGGCGGTGAGGACGAGGAAGGCTGTGCGTTCGGGTTGGCCATGGCGGTTCCTTTCGGATCGAAGGGATGCAGGGCGCCGCACCCTGCGCGGGTGGCGCGGGGCGTGGCGTTCGTCGGTTGTGGTCGTGGGCTCCGGCGGGTTGCCGGAAAGGGTCGGCGGGTGGGCGCCCGCCGTCATGCATCGCGGCGCGGCGCCGCGGTCAGAGCGGCGGCGGCGCGCCGGAGGGCTCCGCCTCGAAGAAGTCGATGAAGCGCTGCTTCACCGTCGCCGCGCAGACCGGACACCCGGGGTCGTCGGGCTGGTACAGCGCATCGGGCCACTGCGAGTCGTTCGGCAGCACGGCCGCGGTGACCGGGATGCCGGCCGCCTGCAGCCGCTTCGCATAGGCCAGCGCCTCGTCGCGCATCGGGTCGTCCGGCCCCACCAGCACCAGCGTGGCGGCCACGTCGGCCAGCCGCAGCGACGAGCCCGGCACCGCGTAGGGGTGCATCGTGTCCATCGGCCGGCGCAGGTAGCTCTGCCAGCCGGTGGCCCACTTGCAGGGCGCGTCGGAGCAGGTCGCCTCGCGCACCGAGGCGGTGCCGGCGCACGGGTCGAGCATGGGCGACAGCAGGATCTGGCCCGCCAGCGGCGGATGCCCGCGGTCGCGCGCCACCAGGGCCACGGCCGCGGCCAGGTTGCCGCCTGCTTCCTCGCCGGCCAGGAACACGCGTGCGCCCTTGCCGGCCAACTTGACGCGCTGCTTGTAGACCCATTCCAGCGCGGCGTAGCCGACCTCGATCGGCTTCGGAAAGGGATGCTCCGGCGCCAGCGGGTAGGCCAGCGACACCACCCGCGCCCCGGCGGCGCACAGCAGCCGGGCCACGTTGCGGCCGTTGTCCAGGCTGCCGCACACGAAGGTGCCGCCATGGAAGTGCAGCACCAGCGGGGCGCCCGCGGCGCCCTTGCGCCGCTCGCCATAGACGCGGGCCTGCGCCGGCTCGCCGCCGGCGAGTTCGATGCGGATGTCTTCTTCGGCCACGGCGCAGCCGGCCGTGGCGGCTGCCCCGGGCGGATGGGTGGCGGTGGAGGTGGACATCGTGGGACCTTTTCGGATCGGCGTAGGAGAACTATACGAGCCGCGCCGCCGCGCCGCACGGGCCGGGCCTTCCCACTCTGTTTCCCCGGCAGCAACAATGGCCTTCGGGGTGCGGTACAGAATGCAGCCTCGCTCCGGCGGCGTGGCGCCCGCCGCAACCCTGGGGCGCGCCGCGTGCCGGCGGCGCCAGGCACATTCGCTCTTCGCTCCTCTCCTATTTCCATCCATGGACCAGATCCAGACCATGCGGGTGTTCGTGCGCGTCGTGGAGGCCGGCAACTTCACGCGCGCGGCGGATTCCCTCGACCTGCCCAAGGGCACCGTCACCAAGCAGATCCAGGCGCTGGAGGCGCGCCTGCGCGTCAAGCTGCTCAACCGCACCACCCGCCGCGTGACCGTCACGCCCGACGGCGCCGCCTACTACGAGCGCGTGGCGCGCCTGCTCAACGACTTCGACGAGCTGGAGGCCAGCATGGCCAACAGCAACGCCGCGCCCAGCGGCAAGCTGCGCGTGGACGTGGGCACCTCCACCGCGCGGCTGGTCATCATCCCGCGGCTGGCCAGCTTCTGCGACCAGTACCCGGACATCCAGGTCGACCTGGGCGTGAGCGACCGGACGGTGGATCTGATCGGCGACAACGTGGACGTGGTGATCCGCGCCGGCGACATCACGGACCAGTCGCTGGTGGCGCGCCGCATCGGCACCCTGCCCTTCGCGACGGTGGCCGCGCCCGCCTACCTGAAGAAGTACGGCACGCCGCAGACGCCGCACGACCTGGAGCGCGGCCGCCAGCACGTGATCAACTTCTTCTCCAGCAACTCGCGGCGCATGTACCCGCTGCAGTTCCGCAGGGGCGACGAGACGCTGGAGGTGAGCAACCCCTACCGCCTCGCCGTGAACGACAGCAACGCCTACACCTCGGCCGCGCTGGCGGGCTTCGGCGTGGCGCAGATGGTGCGCTTCATCGCCGCACCCTACCTGGAGAGCGGCGAGCTGGTCGAGCTGTTCCCCGACTGGCACTGCGACCCGCTGCCGGTGCACGTGGTCTACCCGCCCAACCGGCACCTCAGCGCCAAGGTGCGTGCCTTCGTGGACTGGGCGGCCGCGGAGTTCGCACTCCAGCCCCATCTGGCGCGCGCCTGAACCGGGCCGCCTCGGCGCGTCAGGGGCCGGCGGCCGCCTCCTCCAGTGCCGCCTGGCTGGCCGGCGGCCGCACGCCCAGCCGTGCGTGCCCGTGCAGCCCGAAGGAGGCGCAGTCGCGCAACTGGACGCCGGCCGCGCGCAGGCGGCGCAGCAGCGGGCCCGCGTCGCCGTCGGGCAGCCGCACGCAGAAGAAGCTGGCGTCGCTCGCCAGCGGCGCCCAGCCGAGGCGGCGGCACAGCGCGAGCTGGCGGTCCTTCCAGTCGCGCAGCACCGGCAGGCTGGCGGCCAGCCAGTCCTGCGCGGCGGGCTCGGTCCAGGCCTGGAGCATCGCCACGCCGTGCGCGCCCAGCGGCCACGAGGGCGCCAGGCGCTGCAGCGCGTGCAGCAGCGGCGAGGCGGCATCGCCTGCCGGTGCGACGGCATAGGCGCCGCGCACGCCCGTCAGGCCCAGCGCCTTGTTGGGCGACCACAACTGCCACACGCGCGCCAGGCGGGCGCCGTCCAGCGCCGGCGCGCCGGCCAGCCGCAGCGGGGCATAGGCGCGGTCGAGCACGAGAGGCACGCCGGTCGGCAGCGCATCGACGCGCGCGGCCAGGTCGGGCGGCGTGTCGCCCAGCGGCGAGGACGGATCGCAGCCCCAGGAGAGCACCTCGCCCCGCGCCGGCAGGCCGCGCACCACGCCCAGGCCCTGCGCGCGCGCGGCCCGCGCGTAGTCGCCGTAGGCCCAGGCCGGCACCCGCACCGTGCCGCGGCCGCGCGACGCCTGCGCGACGGCAGCCGTGATGCGCGCGATGAACTCGCTGCCGCTGGCGGCGACGACGATGCGCTCGCGCGCCACACCGTGGAAGGCGGCGATGCGCTCGCGCAGGTCGGTGCAGGCCGGATCGGGGTAGCGCGTCGGGTCCGCCGCCTGCACGGCGGCCAGCGCCGGAGGGCACGGTCCGCAGGCGTTGGCGTTGGTCGAGAAGTCGTGCGGCGCCGCGCCGGCCGCGTCCGGTCCGCCGTGCACGGGTGCGGCGTCGGCGTTCATGCAGTGGCCCATCCGCCCGCCGCGGCCAGCACCGCTGTGCAGGCCAGCCCGGCCAGCCACGCGGCCCGGCCGGCGAGCACGATCGCGCGGCGCGTGTCGTCGGCCCGGGGCACAGCCCCGGCCGCGTTCAGCACGTACACGCCCGGCTTGCCCAGCCGCACGCCGAGCAGCAGCGCGGCGGCCGCCATCGGCCAACCGCCGTTGGGCGACGGCGTGCGCGCCGCCTCGCGCACCAGCGTGCGCGGCCAGCGCAGCGCCGCCAGGGCCAGCAGCAGCGCGGTGATGCGCGCCGGCAGCCACGACAGCAGGTCGTCGGCGCGGGCGGCCCACTTGCCGGCCCAGGTCCAGTCGCGCCCGCCGCGTTCGCCGCGGTAGCCCCACATCGCATCCGCCGTGTTGGCGAAGCGGTACAGCGCCGCGCCCGGCAGGCCCAGCAGCGCGAACCACAGCAGCGGCGCGACCACCGAGTCGTTCAGGTTCTCGGCCAGCGACTCGATGGTGCTCTCGCGCACTGCCGCGGCATCGAGGGCGCGCACGTCGCGGCTGACCAGCCACGCCAGCCGTTCGCGGCCGGCGTCCAGCGACACGGCCAGCGCCGATTCCACCGCCTGCACCTCGCTGCGCAGCAGCGCCCAGGCGAGCTGCGGCTTGAGGCCCAGCGCCAGCGCCGGCAGCGCCAGCCAGGCCGGCTGCGCCAGCAGCCAGCGCTGCAGCAGCCAGGCCAGCGCGAAGACCGCCGCGGCGGCGGCGCACCAGGTCAGCGCCGCGCCCCAGAACACGCGCCGGTCCGACAGCACCCGCGGCGCGCCGGCGCGGGGCGCCAGCCGTGCGCCGGCCCAGCCCAGGTAGCGCCCCATCCACACCACCGGGTGCCAGCGCGCCGGCGGTTCGCCCAGCAGCCGGTCGGCGGCCAACGCCAGCAGCGGGATGGCGGCCAGCTCCAGCATCAGGACGGCCGGCCCGCAGTGAAAGAGGACGGCAGCGGCATGCGTCAGTCTTCGATGCCGCGCTGCGCCGGCACGCCGGCCTGGAAGGCGTGCTTGACCAGACGCATCTCGGTCACGGTGTCGGCGATGTCGACGATCTCCTGCGGGCAGCGGCGGCCGGTCAGCACCACGTGCACCTCCCTGGGCCGCTCGCGCAGCGCGGCCAGCACCTCGCCCGGCGGCAGCCAGCCGTAGATCAGCGGGTAGGTGATCTCGTCCAGCACCACGAGGAAATACTCGCCCGAGAGGATGGCCGCCCTCGCCTTCTGCCAGCCGTCGCGCGCCAGTTGCGCCGAGCGCTCCAGGTCCTGGCTCTTCCAGCTGAAGCCGTCGCCCAATCCTTCGATGGGGACACCGATCTGCTCGAACATGCGGTGCTCGCCGAAGCGCGCCGTGGGCACCTTCATGAACTGGAAGATCTTCACCGCCTTGCCGCGGCCATGCGCGCGCAGGGCCAGGCCGAAGGCGGCCGTGCTCTTGCCCTTGCCGTCGCCGGTGTTGACGATCACCAGGCCGCGGCGCTCGCCTTCGGGCTTGTCGTAGGGCTTGGCGGAGGGTGGGGTCTCGATCTGCATGGGTCTCTTTCTCCTTCAGCGAGGCAGCGCGATCCACTGCCCCTCGACACGGTGCACCGCCACGCGGCCGTCGAACACGGCCTCCAGCGCGCGGTGCGTGGCGGCGTCGCCGGTCGCGCCGTGGTGCATCACGCGGCCGCCGGCCATCACGACCAGTTCGTCGGCCGCCAGCGCCGCGTGCAGTTCGTGCAGCACGCTGACCACCGTGCAGCCGCCATCGGCCAGCTCGCGCGCCGTGGCGAGCCAGTCGGACTGGTGCGGCGGGTCGAGGTTGGCCAGCGGCTCGTCCATCAGCAGCACGCCGGCCTGCACCGCCAGCGCGCGGGCCAGCAGCACGCGCTGGCGCTCGCCGCCCGACAGGTGCCCCAGCGGGCGCTCGCGCCAGTCCCACGCCTGCGTGCGGCGCAGCGCCGCCTCCACCACCGCGCGGTCGGCGGCCGAGGGGGCCGCCAGCCAGCGCTGGTGCGGCAGGCGGCCGAGCATCGCGACGTCGTGGACGGTGAGTTCGTCGGCCGCCGGGTCGGCCGCGCCGCCCTGCCCCAGCCAGGCCAGGCGGCGGGCGCGCTCGCGCGGCGTCCAGCCGGCCAGCGGCCGGCCGGCCAGTTCCACTTCGCCGGTGCACCGCAGCAGCCCGGCCAGGCAGCGCAGCAGGGTGGACTTGCCGGCGCCGTTGGGGCCGACGATGCTGGTCCAGCGGCCGGCCGGCAGGGCGAGGTCGATGCCGTGCAGCACCGGTGCGCCGCCCAGCCGCGCATGCAGGCCGCGCGCCCGGAGCATGCAGGCGGCCGTGTCGTTCATTGCACGCTCCGCACCGCGCGGCGGTGCATCAGCCACAGCAGGTAGCCGCCGCCCAGCACCGCGGTGAGCACGCCCACCGGCAGCTCCTGCGGCGCGATGAGCCAGCGCGCCAGCAGGTCCGCCGCCGCCAGCAGCAGGCCGCCCATCAACGACGAGAGCAGCAGCAGGCGCGCATGCGGCGTCTTGACCAGCGAGCGCACCAGGTGCGGCGCCGCGAGGCCGACGAAGGCGATCAGCCCGGTCTGCGCGACGGCCGCGCCCGTAGCCAGCGCGAGCACGCCCACCAGCGCGGCGCGCAGGGCCGGCAGCGGCAGGCCCAGGCTGGCGGCGGTGTCCTCGCCCAGCGCCAGCCCGTCGAGCACCGGCGCGAGCAGCCAGCCCGCCAGCAGGCACGCGGCCAGCACGCCGGCCATCAGCGCGCAGGCGCTCCAGCCCAGCAGGCCCGTGGTGCCGAGCATGAAGCCCTGCAGCGCCTGCAGGATGTCGGCCGAGGCGATGCTGACGAGGTCCTTCAGCGCGCCCAGCACCACGCCGACGATCACGCCGGCCAGCAGCAGGCGCAGCGTCTGCTGCACGCCGCGTGCCAGCGTCAGCGTGAGCAGCACCGCCACCACCGCGCCGAGGAAGGCGGCGCCCGTGAGGCCCAGGCGCACCACCCACTGCGTGGACTGGGCCGAGGCGCCGAACAGCGTCAGCGCCAGCGCCACGCCCAGCCCGGCGCCCGAGGCGCTGCCGAGCAGGTACGGATCGGCCAGCGGGTTGCGGAACAGGCCTTGCGCCACCGCGCCGGCCAGCCCCAGCAGCGCGCCGGCCAGCCAGGCGCCGGCGGCGCGCGGCAGCCGGATGTCGCGCACGATCTGCCAGGCGACCGGGTCGGCCTGCGGGCCCCACAGCGCGTGCAGGCCGGTGCTGCCCACCGCGGCGCCCAGCACCAGCACCAGCACGGCGGCGCCCAGCAGGGCGGCCAGCACGGCGTTGGCGCGGCGGGACTGCATCAGCGGGCGGCGCCTGCGGCCGCGGCCGGCCGGCGCGCCAGGCAGTCGGCCATCAGCCGCGCGGCCTCGGCCATGCGCGGGCCGGGGCGCACCAGGATGTCGCTCTGCTCGGCGTCGAAGCGGCACACGCGGCCCTCGCGCACCGCGCGGATGGCGGCCCAGCCGGGCCGCTGCTCCAGCCCCTGCCCGCTGCGCTGGCCGACCATGATCACCTGCGGGTCGGCGCGCACGACGAACTCGGGACTGATCTTGGGAAAGGGGCCGAGTGCTGCCGGGATGATGTTGCGCGCGCCCAGCCTCGCCATCGTCTCGCCCATGAAGGAGGACTCGCCGGCCGCATAGGGGCCGTTGTTGACCTCGAAGTACACCCGCGCGCCGCGCGCCGCGGCGGGCACCGATTCGGCCGCCGCGTTCACGCCCGCGTCGATGCGGCGCCACAGCGCGTCGGCCTCGGCCGGCGGCACGTCCAGCAGCCGCGCCACCTGGCCGATCACGCGCTGCATGCCGGCCTGGTTCTTCGGCTCCAGCACGGCCACGGTGATGCCCAGCGATTCCAGGCGCGACGCCACCCGCGAGGACGGCGCGGCCAGCACCAGGTCGGGCTTGAGCGCGACGATGGCCTCCACGTTCGGATCGATGCCGCCGCCCACCAGCGGCAGCGCGCGCACCGGCGCGGGCCAGTTGGAATAGCGGTCCACGCCGACCAGCCGGGCGCAGGCGCCCAGTTCGCACACGGTCTCGGTCAGCGAGGGCAGGATCGAGACGATGCGCTGCGGCGGCGCGGCCAGGCGCACGGTGGTGCCGCGGTCGTCCACCGCCTCCAGCGGCGCGGCCAGGGCGCCGCCCCCCGCGCACAGCGCCAGCGTCCAGAGGAGCAGCCGCCTCATGCCGCCCCGCCCTTCAGCCGCAGCGGCAGCCCGGCGGCCATCAGCGTCACGCGCTCGCAGGCAGCGGCCACCTGCTGGTTCAGGCGCCCCAGCACGTCGACGAAGGCGCGCGTCTCGGCGCCCAGCGGGATGACGCCCAGGCCGATCTCGTTGCTCACCAGCACCACCGGCCCCTGCGCCACAGCCAGCGCCTCGGGCAGCAGCGCCACGCCGTCCTGCCAGTCGGGGCCCGCGGCGCGGGCCGGGTCCAGCTCGGGCGGCATCATCAGGTTGGTCAGCCACAGCGTCAGGCAGTCCACCAGCACCAGCGTCTCGGGCGTGCTGGCGGCCATGACGGCCTCGGGCACGCGCAGCGGCTCCTCGATGGTCTCCAGCGCCGGCACCCGCGCGGCGCGCTCGAACTGGTGCAGCGCGATGCGCTGGCGCATCTCGTCGTCCCAGGCCTGCCCGGTGGCCACAAGCACGGCGCGGTGCGCGGGCGAGCGCGCCAGCCAGGCCGCGGCCAGCGCCTCGCCGCGGCGCGACTTGCCGCTCTTCTGTCCGCCGAGGATGAATTCGCTGGCGGCGATGTCCGCCGCGCCGTGCCCGCCTTCTTCGCTCATGGATGCGCCGTGTCCCTTCCGTTCTTCACCAATGCGGCTGCCACTTCAGGCCGACGTAGACCGTGCGGCCGGCGGTGGCGTAGTCGCGCGCCACCTGGTAGCGCTTGTCGCCGGCATTGTCGATGCGCGCGGTGAAGGTCCAGTCGCGCGCGAAGCTGGTGCTGGCGCTGAGGTTGACCAGGCCGTAGCCGCCCAGCTCGCGCGTGTTGGCCGCGTCGTCCCAGCGGCGCCCCGAGGCCTGCAGCTCGGCGCCCAGCGTCCAGCCGGCCACGCGCCAGTCCGCGCCCAGGGTGCCGTGCACGCGCGCGCGGCGCGCCAGCAGGTGGCCGGTGTCCTTGTCGCGCGGCTCCTGCAGGTCCAGCGAGCCGCGCAGCGTCACGTCGCCGAAGCTGTGGCTGGCCGCCAGCGTGATGCCCTTGTACTCGCCGCGGCCCACGTTCGCGTAGCAGCCGAAGAAGGAGTCGCAGCCGGTGGCGTCGTAGTCGAACACGATCAGGTTGCGCACGCGGTTGCGGTAGAGCGTCAGGCTGGCGGTGGTGGCGGCGTCGGCGTAGCGCAGGCCCAGCTCGGCGTTGCGGCCGGTCTCGGGCTTCAGGCCCGCCACGCCGTACTCGCTGAAGCGCTGGTACAGCGTGGGCGCCCGGAAGGAGGTGCCGGCCGAGGCGGTGACGCGCCAGCCTTTGGCGAACTCGTAGCCGTAGGCGGCGCTGCCGGTGGTCTTGCCGCCGAACTCGCTGTCGCGGTCGTGGCGCAGGTTGACCTGCAGCGAGTGCGCGCCGGCGCTGTAGCCGTAGCCCAGCGCCAGGCCGTCCTGCGAGCGCTCGCGGGCGATGGTGGTGCTCCACTCGTCCAGCGCCGGGTTGTAGAGCTTGTCCTCGCGGCGCTCCAGCGCGGCGGTGAACAGGTGCGCGCCGAGCCGGTATTCGTTCTGGAACAGGTAGCCGCGCAGGCGCGTCTGGGTGACGTAGTCGGGCACGGCGTTCTTCACCACCGTCTCGTAGCGCGTGTTGGAGTCGGTGACCGACAGCCTGGTCGTGTACTCGGGCGTCCACTTCGCCGTCCACGTGAGGCCGCTGGCGCGCAGGTGGTAGCGGTTGCGGTCGTCCACCGGCCGCAGCGGGTCGTAGGTGAAGCCGTCGTAGCCCGAGTCCAGCGTGTTCTCCAGCATGGTGAAGTCCAGCCGGTGGCGCTCGCCGATCTGCCAGCCCAGCCGCACGTTGGCTGCGCTGTTCTTGTAGTAGTCGTCGTCCGGGTTGTGCTTGACATTGGGCGTGCGCACGTCGAAGTTGCGGCTCTGCTCGTAGGAGGCCCCCACCGAGTAGTCGAAGGCGCCGATGGCGCCGCTCACGCCGAGCTGCGTCTTCGAAGTGCGGCGGCTGCCGATGCCGTAGCTGACGAAGGGCGTGGCCTTGCCCTCGCCCTTGCGGGTGAACAGCTGCACCACGCCCGCCACCGCATCGGAGCCGTACACCGCGGCGGCCGGGCCGCGCAGCACCTCGATGCGGTCGATCTGCGCCAGCGGGATCGTCTCCCACATCACGCCGCCGGTGGATTGCGAGTCCAGCCGCACGCCGTCCAGGTAGACGGCGGTGAAGCGTGTCTCGGCGCCGCGCAGGAACAGGCTGGTGCTGTTGCCGATGCCGCCGTTGCGCGTGAGCTCCACGCCGGGCAGCCGCGCCAGCAGGTCGGCCACGCCGGTGGCGCCGCTGTGCTCGATGGTCTCCCGCTCGATCACGGAGACGTCGGACACCAGTTCCGACAGCGGCTGCTCCACGCGCGTGGCGGTGACGACGGTTTCCTGCAGCGCGGGATGCGCGCCCTGGGCGAAGGCAGAAGGGGCGAAGGCCGCAGCCAGCGCGGCGGCAAGGGACGAAACGCGCAGTGCGGCGCGCGACGAGGGGTCACGGGGGGTCATGGGAGCGACGTTTCCTGCTCAAGAGCCCTGGCCAGCTTCCCCGCCGGCCCTGGGCACCAAGGCCGCCGCGCCTGGAGAAAACGCGGCAGCCGCCTTGTTGGCCGGTATCCGGGCTGACAGCGCGCCTCGGCCGCCTTCCCAGGCGCCGCGTGTCGACGGCGCCCAGTGGCTGGATTGGACGAGGTGGCCACGCACGCGATGCGCGCGGGGCCGGCTGCTTGACCGTTGCGGGGGCAGCGCAGGCCGGCTCTGGCGACTGGAAAGTCCCTCGGCTCCTGCTTCCCGTTGAACTGTGCCGCGCGAACCGCGGCACGAGCACCAACGGCGCGGATTCTATGCGGGCGAGGCGCCCGGCGCGCCACTCAGAGGGCGGTGGCCTCCTTGGCCGCGCCGGTGTCGGCGTCGCCGTCCTTGCGCAGCATCGCGATGAGTTCGTCCAGGGCGGCGACGGCGCCCTGCGCGTCGCGGCCGCGCAGCGACTGCACGAGCTTGCGCCGCAGCGGGAACACGTCGGGCCGGGGGCGCGCCGGGATCACGTGCGTCATGCGTTCGCGCAGCACGGCGGTCATGGTCTGCGCCATCAGCCGCAGGGCCTCGTTGTGGCCGGCCAGCGCGATCGAGGAGAAGAAGCTCGCCGTGGCCTCGATGCGCCGGGGCAGCGCCTGCTCGCCCTGGTGCTGCTCGATCTCGGCGACGGCCGCCTCGATCGCGTCGACCTCCGCCTCGGAGGCCCGCTCGCAGGCCAGCCGCAGCAGCGTGCCGTACAGCGCGCGGTAGGCCTCGTCGATGTCGGCCGTGCCCAGGCGCCCTTCGAGCACCAGCTTGCGCAGCGACTCGGCGAGCATCATGTAGGCGCCCTTGTAGAACACCAGCGCATGGTCGGCCGGGCCGGTGCCCATGTGCCTGACCTCGCCGATGAAGATGTCGTGGTCGCCGGCCTCGTGCCGCGCATGCACCCGGCACTCGAAGCTGGCCAGGCAGTCGTCGATGAGCGGCGTGCCGAGCTCGCCCCGGCGCCACGCCACGCCCTCGAACTTGTCTGCGATCTTGCTCGACGCGAAGCGGCCGGACAGCGCGTCCTGGCTCTGCGACAGGATGTTGATGGCGAAGGCATCCGCCTGCGCGAACACGCCGAGCAGGCTGCTCGCCTTGCGCAGGCTGAACAGCACCAGGGGCGGCTCCAGCGACACGGAGCTGAAGGAGTTGCAGGTCAGGCCGACGGGCTGCCCGTCGGCCGTGTGGGTGGTGATGATGGCCACGCCCGTCGGGAAGCAGCCCAGCAGTTGGCGGAACAGCTTGGGGTCGATGCTCGTCTCCGTGCTCATGGCGCAGGCGTCCCCTGGCGCTTGAAGAGCTGGACGATGTTGCCCTCGGGGTCGCGCAGCGACACCACGGCGCCGTGCGAGCCCATGTCGCGCGTGCCGAGCACCGTGCCGCCCGCGGCGGCGATGCGCGCCTCGGCGCCCGCGAAATCGTCCACCTCGAACACCATCACCAGGCCAGACTGCGCCGGCGCGGCCTCCTCGCGGCAGGCCAGCGCCACGTTGGCCGGGCCGACGCCGTACTGGATCCAGCGGTCCTCGTCGCGGAACTTGAGCGCGAGGCCCAGCGCGGACGTGTAGAAGGCATGGAGTTCGGCGGGCCGCTCGGCCACCACGAACACGTTCTGAAGGCGCTTTGGCGATTCCATGGGCGTTGCTTTGTCTCAGGAAGCGGCCCGGGGTGCGCCGCCGTTGCGATAGAGGTTGGTCAGGGGCGCCTTGAGGAAGCCGCCGTCGACCACGAGGTCCTGTCCGTTGACGTAGGCCGCGCCGTCGCTGGCGAGGAAGGCGACGGCCGCGGCGATGTCCTCGGGCAGGCCGATGCGCCGCGCCGGGATGGCGGCGATGCGGCTTTCGAGCGCGCCTTCGCGGCGGTAGTGCGGCTCCGACAGCGGCGTGCGGATCATGCCGGGGCTGACCGTGTTGGCCCGCAGGCCGCGCGGCCCCCACTCCACCGCCATCTGGCGGGTCAGCGCCTGCATGGCGGCCTTGGCCGGGCCGTAGGCGCCGCCCTGCGACGGCGCCCGCGCGGCGATGGACGCCACGTTGACGATGCTGCCGGCCTGCCGCTCGAACATCATCGGCACCAGGGCCTGCGCGCACAGCAGCGCGCCGCGCAGGTTCACCTGGAAGATGCGGTCCCACAGCTCCAGCGGCAGGCGCTCCAGCGCCACCGGCGCGGCGGTGATGGCGGCGTTGTTCACCAGCACGTCGCAGCGGCCGAAGCGCTCGCGCGTCAGCGCCGCCAGGGCGTCGACCGAGGCCGGGTCCGCGATGTCGGTGCGCACGGCCAGCAGGCCGTCGGCCTCGGCCGGCGCCTCGGGGTGGCCGATGTCGGCCTGCACCACGCTGGCGCCCATGGCGCGCAGCTGCCGGCAGATCGCCAGGCCGAGGCCGCCGGACGCGCCGGTGACCACGGCCACCCTGCCGCGCAGGGCGTCATCGGCGAAGGGGGCGGGACTG
>NZ_JBIQNC010000006.1:0-47628 GCF_044462705.1 Xenophilus sp. | reverse complement strand
GGTGACCACGGCCACCCTGCCGCGCAGGGCGTCATCGGCGAAGGGGGCGGGACTGTTCATGGACGTGCGCAGCGAATTGGGCCCGCTCAGACCGACACCGCGTTCATCGAGTCGACCTCCTTGCGGATGGCCGGGATGATCCGCTCGCCCCACAGCTCGATCTGGCGCAGCATGGTCTTCTGGTCGAAGTCGCCCAGCTGCGTCTGCAGCGCGATGTGCTTCGGGCGCAGGATGCTGATCTCCTCCAGCATCTTGTCGATCACCTGGTTGACCGGGCCCACCGGCAGGTTCTTGCGCAGCTGCTCGAAGCTCGGGTCGGTGGGCGACGGCACTTCCTTGACCATATAGCCGTCGTCGGACTGGGCGCGGCGGAACTTCAGGCTCTCGGAGATGCGGCGCTGGAAGCGCGCGTTGTCCAGGTAGGCATCGATCTCGGCCTGGTTGTCGGAGGCGAAGGCGCAGCGCAGGAAGCCGAACTTCACGTCCTCGTCGAGGCTGGCGCCGTTGTCCTGCGCCACCTTGTCCAGCCGCTCGCGCAGGGCGGCGATGGCGTCGTTGCCGTTGAGCAGCGCCGTCACGAACAGGTTGTGCCCCTCGCGCACGCCGCGCCCCAGGGTGACCGGGTTGCCGGAGGTGATCCACAGCGGCGGCATGGGGCCCTGCACCGGGCGCACGGCGATGGAGCTGGGCGGCAGCTTGAGGTACTTGCCCTCGTACTCCACGATCTTCTGCGTCAGGCCCTTGGGGATGATGTCCAGGAACTCGTTGTAGATGGCGCCCGACTCCTCGATCTTCACGCCGAAGCGCTCGAACTCGAACTCCTGGTAGCCCGAGCCGATGCCCAGCTCCAGCCGGCCGTTGGACACGGTGTCGACGAAGCCCACCTCGGCCAGGAAGCGCGCCGGGTGGTACAGCGGCAGGATGCACACGGCCGTGCCCAGGCGGATGCGCTGGGTCTTGGCCGCCATGTGCGCCACCATCATCAGCGGCGAGGGCGAGAGCGAATAGTTGTTGAAGTGGTGCTCGGCGTACCAGGCGGTGTCGAAGCCGGCCTGCTCGGCCACCACCGTCTGCTCGATCGAGTTCTGGATGACCTGTTGCGAGCTCTGGTGATAGCCGCGCTGCTGCGCCAGGATGAATACGCCGAATTCCATGGTCTCTCCGCGTCAAAGGGGGATGAATGCGATGAGGGAAATTCTCCCGGCGGGCCCTGCGATCGAGAATACGGAAGGTGCGTGGTTCAGTCCTGCAGAAAGTGCAGGAGCCAGCCGCGGCGAAGCTGCCGCAAGGGGCGCTCCTCCAACGACAAAACCGGGCTCGCGGGCCCGGTTCTCCATGGCATGCGCTGCGTGCGCGGCGCGCCTACTTGTCCTTCAGTTCCGTCATCCTCGCCAGCCCCTGCCAGATGGCGGCATCCCTCTGGATGGAGGCCGCGAACTCCTTCGCGGAGCGGCTCGGCGGCACCACCATGTTCTGCCCTTCGATCCGCTGGCGGACCTCGTCGGTCTTCTGCAGGCGGTTGATCTCCGCGTTGAGCCGGTCGATGACCGCAGCGGGCGTGCCCGCCGGCGCGAACACGCCGTACCAGCCGTCGGCCTCGAACTTGTAGCCCTGCTCCGCCAGCGTGGGCAGGTCCTGCGTGGCGGGCCAGCGCTGCGAGCCCGTCTGCCCCAGCCCCACCAGCCGGCCGGCGCGCATGTGCGGGATGGGCGACGCGATGTCGGTGAAGCCGACGCTGATGTTGTTGGCCATGATGTCGCTCACCTCGGTGACCAGCGTCTTGTAGGGCGCGTGCGGCATGTCCAACCCGTAGTGCGCCTTGATGCCTTCCATCGCGAGGTGGCCGGACGAGCCGGTGCCCCACGAGCCGTAGGCGAGCTTGCCCGGGTTGGCCTTGGCGTAGGCCACCATGTCCGCCAGGTTCCTGAAGCCCGTGCCGGGGTTGGCGACCAGCAGGATGCCCGCCGCGCCGACCTGCGTGATGGGCACCAGGTCCTTCTCCGCGTCGTAGGGCAGCTTCGGATGGATCACCGGGTTGATGAGGATGGAGGACGACGGCGCGAACAGCAGCGTGTAGCCGTCGCCCGCCGCCTTGGCCACGGTGTCGCAGGCGATCAGGCCGTTGGCGCCCGGCTTCGGGTCCACCACGATGGGCTGCTTGAGCACGCGCGAGAGCGGGTCGGCGATGAGGCGGGCGAAGATGTCGCCGCCCGCGCCGGCCGAGCCGGCGACCACCAGGCGGATGGGCCGGCCCGGCCAGGCGTCCTCGCTGGCGAAGGCACGGGCGCCGGCGCCCAGCAGCATGCCGCCCAGCAGGACGGTGCGTCGTTGGAGGGGGGTGTGGCTCATGCGGTCTCCTGAGGGGGCTGTATAAGAATCGAGGCCATCAAATGCTTTTTTCAATTCCATTTCTTTTACAATGCGGATTTCCGGAAACCGGATGCCCGGTGGCCTGCCGCAAGAAAAAATGATGGAATTCCCTGCGCGGATTTCAATTCAATTCGCTGCCCCTGAAAACGGCGTCCGCGCGGTCTGCCGAATTCTAGGGAGCCAACCGGAAACGGTTACTGCAGAAACTGCAGATCAGAACTGCGAGAACTGGAGGATGTATGGATAAGCTGCGGGCGATGGAGCTCTTCCTCTCGATCTCCCAGACCCGGAATTTCTCCGAGACGGCGCGCCGCTTCGGCATCTCGGCCACCGGGGTGTCGCGCATGATCACGGAGATCGAGGACCAGATGAAGGTCAAGCTCCTGCTGCGCTCCACGCGCCAGGTGACGCTGACCGAGTCGGGGCAGGAATACGCCCGCCAGCTGGAAGACATCCTGTGGCGCATCAAGGAGCTGCAGGCCAACGTCACCGCCATCAGCAGCGCGCCGCAGGGGCAGTTGCGGGTGCACTCCCGGGTGATGTTCGGGCTGGGGGTGCTGCCCCCGCTGGTGGCGTCGTTCCGCAAGCTGTACCCGGCCATCCACATCCAGCTCACGCTGACCGAGGCGCCGGTGGACCTGCGGCGCGACCAGTTCGACATCGACTTCCGCATCTCGCCGCCGGTGGAGGCCGGCGTCAAGCGGCGGATGCTGTTCCAGAGCGAGCGCTACCTGGTGGCCGCTCCCTCCTACCTGGCCGACCGGCTCGCGCCGCGCGTGCCGGAGGACATCCTGGCGCACGAGTGCCTCGCCTACCAGTTGCCGGGCGATCGCTACACGTGGCTGTTCAAGCAGCAGGACGCGGTCAACGAGATCGTCTTCCAGCCCCGCCACGTCAGCAACAGCGGCATCGCCCTGCTGGAACTGGCGCGCCTGGGCGAAGGCCTGGCGCTGCTGGACGACTACACCGTGCACAACGACATCCGCCTGGGCCGCCTGGTCCGGGTGCTGGACGACCATCGCATCAGCAACAAGGGCTTCGACGAGGGGATGTACGCCACCATCCTCGACACGCCCATCATCCCCGCCAAGATCCGCCTGTTCCTGGATTTCGTGGCCGAGCACGTGGCCGGGCGCGAGCTGCGCTTCGTCGCGCATGGCCGCACGGCCGGGCTGGACCCGCAGCCCGCCGGTTAATTCGGCGCGCCTGCCGCGTCAATTGAATTGAATTCCCGCAATTCAATTCAATTGAATTTCCCCGATTCCTGCATTTTCTGCAGGACACTCCCGCGGATTGGTTGGAAATCAATTCCAGCCCGATTTCTATAATCCGCCGGAAATCGACACCGAGACAAAGCCGCGCAAATCCATGCGCCCGCCCGGAGCCGGCGGGCCGCGCTCCGTTTGTCGAACACGTGTTCCCCGACCAGCCCTGCGCCGCGGCAGGCTGGCCTTCTTTTGCCTGGAGGTGCGTATGAGTGATGAGTGGGTTCGTTTGGAAGTGGCCGACGGCGTCGGCCTGGTCACGCTGGACCGCAAGCCGGTCAATGCACTGAACCGGGAGATGCGGCGCCAACTGGTGGCCACCTTCGACGCCATCTCCGAGCGCGAGGACGTCCGCTGCGCCGTGCTGACCGGCACCGGCAGCGTGTTCTGCGCCGGCGCCGACCTGAAGGACCGCCCCAACCCCGACGTCGCCGGCGACTTCCTGGAGCACAACCGCATCACCCGCGAGACCGGCAACGCCATCCGCGAATGCGCCAAGCCGGTGATCGCCGCCATCAACGGCGCGGCCCTGGGCGCGGGCTTCGGCCTGGCGGCGGCCTGCGACATCCTGTACGCCTCCGAGAACGCCACCGTGGGCATGCCCGAGATCAACGTCGGCCTGGCCGGCGGCGCCTCCATGCTCAAGACGCTGTTCGGCCGCTCCACGCTGCGCCGCATGTTCTTCACCGGGCAGCGCCTGAGCGCGCACGACCTGCTCAAGCGCAACGTCATCGAGGACGTGGTGGCCGAGAAGGACCTGCTGCCCGTGACCATGGCGCTGGCCCGCGAGATCGCCTCCAAGGCCCCGCTGGCCATCGCCTACGCCAAGCGCGCCGCCAACATGGTCGACCTGATGCCGCAGCGCGACGCCTACCGCTTCGAACAGGAGTTCACCGTGGCGCTGTCGAAGACCGAGGACGCCCGCGAGGCGCGCATGGCCTTCCTGGAAAAGCGCGCACCCGTGTTCAAGGGGCGCTGAACCCATGCCCGCCCCGCTCCAGCAAGCCCCCGGCGCCGGCCTCGACGCCTTCTTCGAGGCCGATGCCGTGGCCGTCGTCGGCGCCTCCGACGACGTCACCAAGATCGGCGGCCGCCCGGTCCAACTGCTGCGCAAGTACGGCTACGCCGGCGCCGTCTACCCGGTCAACCCCAAGGGCGGCACCATCCAGGGCCTGCCGGGCTACGCCTCGGTCCTCGACACGCCGACGGCGCCCGCGCTCGCCATCCTGGCGGTGCCGGCGCCGGCCGCGCTGCAGGCAGTGCGCGACTGCGCCGAGCGCGGCGTGCGCGGCGTGATCGTGCTGTCGGCCGGCTTCGCCGAGGCCGGCCCCGAGGGCGCCGCCCTGCAGGCCGGGATGGTGCGCGTGGCGCGCGAGCACGGCATGCGCCTGCTGGGCCCGAACTGCCTGGGCGCGGTCAACGTGGCGAACAGTCTGGTGGGCTCCTTCTCCATCGCGCTGGAGCAGAGCATGCCGCCGGCCGGCCAGGCGGGCATCGTCTCGCAGTCCGGCAACATCGGCAGCCTGACCATGCGCAACATGGCCAGCCGCGGCCTGGGCGTGAGCCGCTTCATCGCCACCGGCAACGAGGCCGACGTGGACGTCGCCGACGGCATCGCCGCGCTGGCGCAGGACGACGCCACCCGCATCATCCTGTGCTGCATGGAGACCTGCCGCCACGCCGGCCGGCTCGCCGCGGCGCTGGAGATGGCGCGCGCGCGGAACAAGCCGGTGATCGTGCTGAAGATCGGCGCCACCGAGCAGGGCCAGGCCGCCGCCGCCTCGCACACCGGCGCGCTGACCGGCTCCGACGCGGTGTTCGACGCGGTGTTCCGCCGCCACGGCGTGCTGCGCGTGCGCTCCTTCGAGGAACTGCTCGACGTGGGCCATGCCGCCGCCCTGCTCGGCCCCGAACGCCTGCCCGCCACCGACGGCGTGACGCTGGTGGCCGCCTCCGGCGGCTTCGGCATCATGATGGCCGACGCGATGGTGCAGGCCGGCATGACGCTGCCCCCGCTGGCCGAGGCCACCCGGGCGCTGATCCGCGAGGCCGTGCCGACCGCCGGCACCCACAACCCGGTCGATGCCTCGGCGCAGATGTCGGCCCGGCCCGACATCCTGCTGAAGATGCTGAGCGCGCTGCAGGGCGACGCGAGCGGCAGCACGCTGGTGCTGCTGCTGGCGCTGTCGCTGTACAACCCGCGGCTGCGCGGCGTGTACCTGGAGGCGCTCTCGAAGATCCGCGCCAGCCACCCCGACCGCTTGCTGGTCATCATCAGCCAGGGCCCGCCCGACGCGGTGGCCGAGATCAACGCGCTGGGCATCCCGGTGTTCCCCAGCATCCCGGCGGCCGCCACCGGCATGGCCGGGCTGGTACGGCTGGGCCAACTGGCCGCCCTGCCCCCAGCCGCGGCCTACAGCGGCCCGGTCGACGCGGTCGATCCAGCCGTGTTCCGCAACGAGTTCCATGCCAAGAAGGCGTTGGCCACGGCGGGCATCAGCGTGCCGCGCGAGGAAGTGGTTGCCAGCGCCGACGAAGCCGTGCGCAGCGCGCGGGCCACCGGCTACCCGGTGGTGCTGAAGATCGCCTCCGAGGACATCGCCCACAAGACCGAGATCGGCGGCGTCGCGCTGGACCTGGCCGACGACGAGGCCGTGCGGCAGGCCTACGGCCGCCTCATGGACAACGCCCGCACCCGTGCGCCCGCCGCGCGCCTGGACGGCGTGCTGGTGGCGCCGATGGTGCGCGGCGGCGTGGAGCTGATCGCCGGCGTCTCGCGCGACCCGGTCTTCGGCCCGGTGGTCATGGTCGGCTTCGGCGGCATCTACGCCGAGATCCTCAAGGACGTGGCGGTGCAGGTCGCGCCGGTGTCCGAGGAGGAGGCACTGCACATGATCCGCGGCCTGCGCATGTTCCCGCTGCTCGACGGCGCGCGCGGCCGGCCCAAGGCCGACGTGGCCGCCGCCGCGCGCACGGTGGCGCGGCTGTCGGAATTCGCCTGCCGCCACGCCGCCGACGTGGCCGAGATCGACATGAACCCCATCCTGGTCCGGCCCGAGGGCGAAGGCGTCCTGGTCCTGGACGCCCTGATGGTCCCCACCCCGCGCAACACCCCCGCACCCTGAGAGACCCCATGCACACGGAAAAGCATCCGGCCCTGGCGGCGGCGGCCGAAGGCCCGGCCGCCTATCGCCAGTACGCGCGCCAGTGGCTGCGCTCCCACCTGCCCGAGCACATGCGCGCGGACAGCCTCGACTATCGCGCCCCCACGCTGGACGAATGCCGCGCGTGGGAAGCCTCGATGTACGAGGCCGGCCTGGCGGGCATGACCTGGCCCACCGCCTACGGCGGCATGGGCCTGACGCTGCGCGAGCACCTGATCGTGAACAAGGAGGTGGGCGCCCTGCTCATGCCCGAGAGCGTGAGCTCCATCGGCAAGGAGCTGGCCGGCCCCATCATCCAGACCGTCGGCACGGAGGAACAGAAGCAGCAGTTCCTGCCGCGCATCCTGGCCATGCAGGATTACTGGTGCCAGGGCTTCTCCGAGCCCGACGCCGGCTCCGACCTGGCCCGCCTGCGGACCAAGGCCGTGCCCGAAGGCGACACGTGGCGCATCAACGGCCAGAAGATCTGGACCAGCGGCGCGGCCAAGGCCCACTACTGCCTGCTGCTGACGCGCACCGGCACGGTGGCCGACAAGCACCGCGGCCTGCTGATGTTCGCCGTGCCCATGGACACGCCCGGCATCCGCGTGGTGCCGATCAAGTCGATCGACGGCAAGGAGTCCTTCGCCGAGGTCTTCTTCGACAACGTGGTGGTGCCCGACAGCGCGCGCCTCGGCGCGCCCGACGAGGGCTGGAACGCCGCCATCCGCGTGCTGTCGATCGAGCGCGCGACCAACCGCATGTACCGCGCCTGGCGCTTCGAAGCCGAACTGCGCCACCTCGTCGCCGCCTGCAAGTCGGACCCGGCGCTGGCGAAGCTGCTGGACGACGGCCACCACCAGCGCCGCATCGGCGAGGTGCTCGGCCAGATCGACGCCCTCAAGGGCCTGGTCGAGCACACGGTGGACCGGATGACCGCCGGCGCCAGGATCGGCGCGCGCGGCTCGCTGACCAAGCTCTTCTGGTCCGAGTGCCACCAGGCCTTCATGGGGCTGGCGCTGTCGCTGGTGTCGCAGGTCACGCCGCGCTCCAGCCCGCAGGCCCGCCGCGCGCGCAAGGCCTTCGCCAACGCCTACCTCTACGCCCGCGCCGAGACCATCTACGCGGGCACCACCGAAGTGCAGCTGGACATCATCGCCCAGCGCATCATGGATCTGCCGAAGGACCTGGCATGAGCATGCAAGACAACGACCTTCAGCCCGATGAGTTCGCCCAGGCGGCGGCCGAGGCCATCGCCGACGCACAGACCCGCGGCTTCCGCGAGACGGGCCGGGTGCTGGCCGCCGCGGGCCTGTGCGGCGTGTGCGCGGCCGAGGAGGCCGGCGGCCTGGCGCTGGGCATCGAATTCGCGCTGCCCATCGTCACCGAGGCCGGCCGGCTGCGCCTGCAGTGGCCGCTGCTCGAAACCCTGCTGATCGCCAAGGCGCTGGGCACGTCGCCGCTGGCCGCCGAGCTGTGCAGCGGCGAGCGCGCCGCCACCTGGGCGCTGCAGGGCAGCCTGCAGGACGGCTTCGCGGGGCATGCGCGCCACGCGCAGCACTGCGACTGGGTGCTGGTGGCCGACGGCCGGGGCGGCGGCGCCCTGCTCGACCTGTCCAGCGTCGAGACCGAGATCGACGAGGCGCTGGACCCGGAACATCCGCAATGCTTCCTGATGCTGGAAGGCGCCAAGGTGCTCGCCGAACTCGACGCCGCCGCCTTCGCCGCGCTGCAGCGCGACCTGCAGATCCTCGTCGCCGGCTGGGTCCACGGCGCCGCCGAAGGCGCGCTCGCCACCACGGCGGGCTACATGGCCACCCGCGTGCAGTTCGGCCGCCCGCTGTCGGCCAAGCAGGCGGTGCGCCACCACCTGGCGAAGATGCGGCTGCTGCAGGAGGCCGCCGGCGCCGGCATCCGGCGCGTGCTGCGCGCCGACGAGTTCGGCGGCGAGCGCGGCACCCGGGCGGTGCTGTCCCAGGCCCTGGACAGCGCGGCCTTCGTGCTCGAGAAGTCCATCCACCTGCACGGCGGCATGGGCTTCACCTGGGAAGTGCCACTGCACCACGCCCTGCGCGAAGTGCGCAAGTTCGACGCCGCCTTCGGCGCGGGCGCCCTCGCCCGCCAGGCCGGCCGGGACTTCATCCAATCCGTGTGAGCCAAGGAACCGACATGCATCAGGACCTGCAGGGGCGCGTCGCCCTCGTCACCGGCGCGGGCGCCGGCATCGGCCGCGAGACGGCCTGCCAGATGGCGGCCCGCGGCGCCGTGGTCTGCGTGAACGACCTGAAGGATGAGTTCGTCGCGCCCGTGGTCGAGGCCATCCGCGCCGGCGGCGGCCAGGCCTTCGGCATCGTGCAGAACATCGCCAGCCGCGAAGGCATCCGCGAGGCGATCCAGCGCGCCGCCGAGCACGGCGGCGGGCGCTTCGACATCTTGGTCAACAACGCGGCCTGGGTGCGCTACCAGGCCATCCCGGACATCCTGCCGGAGACCGTGGAACGCATGCTGGACGTGGGCTTCCGCTCGGTCATCTGGAGCCTGCAGGAAGCCGTGGCGGTGATGGACCCCGAGCGCGGCGGCGCGATCGTGAACGTGGCCTCGGTCGCCGCGCTGCGCTCGGCGCCGAACTCGGTGGTGTACTCCGGCATCAAGTCGGGCATCCTGGGCATCACGCGCGCCGCGGCGGCCGAACTCGGCGCCCGCCGCATCCGCGTCAACGCCGTGTGCCCCTCGGCCGTGCCCACCGAGGGCACGCAGCGCAACCGCAACGCCGAGCGCGACGCCGCCCGCATCGCCCGCACGCCGCTGGGCCGGCTCGGCACGGTGGAGGACATCGCGCGCGCCATCTGCTTCCTCGCCAGCGACGAGGCCGGCTTCATCACCGCGCAGGCGCTGACGGTGGACGGCGGCGTCACGCTCACCAACATCTGACGCGCGCAGCAGCACCGCCCATGCAGACGGTCCTGATCACCGGCGCGGCCTCCGGCATCGGCCGCGAGGCGGCGCGGCTGTTCGCCGGCGCGGGCTGGCAGTGCGTGCTGGTCGACCGCAACGAAGAGGCGTTGGCCGCCCTGGGCCGCAGCCTGCCCTGCACGGCGGCATCGGCACACGCGCTGCGCGCCGTCGACCTGACCGACGCGCGGCAGGTCGCCACGCTGGGCCAGGGCACGCCCGCGCTCGACGCCCTCGTCAACAACGCCGGCATGTCCGACCCGTCCGGCACGCCGCTGGCCGAGCAGGACGCGGCGCAGCTTGGCCGCCTGCTGGCCCTCAACCTGGCGGCGCCGGCTGCGGTGATCGACGCCTGCGCGCCGCTGCTCGAACCGGGCGCGCGCGTCGTCAACGTGGCCTCCGGCGCCGGCCTGCATGCCATCCCCTGGCGCGGCGCCTACAGCCCGAGCAAGGCGGGCCTGATCGCGCAGACCCAGGCGCTGGCGCAGGCGCGGCCCGGCTGGTGCGTGACCGTGCTGGCGCCCGGCTTCGTGCGTACCGAACTGGTGGACGGGCTGATCCAGGCCGGCCGCATCGACCCGGCGCGCGCGGTGGGCAAGATCCCGCTCGGGCGCATGGCATCGCCCGCCGAGATGGCGCAGGCACTGCAGTTCCTGTGCAGCCCCGGCGCCCTGCCCCTGAGCGGGCAGGTGCTGGCGGTGAACGGCGGCTCCTCCATCTACGGCGGCAGCCAGGGCTTTGCGCCCGCCACGCTGGCGCCGCTGCCCCAGGACACGCCGCTGCAACTGGAAGTCTGCGGCGGCGATGCCGCCCCCTGGCAGGCCGTGGCGCCGGCCGCCGCCGGGCAACCGCACTACGCGGCTTGCCTCGACCTCTCGCCGCTGCGCGGCGGCGCAGGCAAGCTCCTGCACGCGGTGCATGCCGCCGCCGCGCGCTTCGCGGCCCGCCATGCGCAGCAGGCCAGCCTCACGCTGCTGCTGCCCGCCGTGGCCGCGGGCCGCTGGCAGGACGCCGGCGACGGCGCGGCGGCCCGCATGCTCGTGGCCACCCTGGCCTGCGAATGGGGCGGCCGCGCCCTGCGCATCAACGCCTTGCAGGTGCCGGCCGACCTGGACCCGCCCGCGCTGCACGCCCTGCTGCGCTATGTGGCCGGGCCCGCCGCGCAGTACCTGACCGGGCAGACCCTCGTCTGCGCATCCCGATGAACACCACCACCGACGACCCCCTCGACGCCGAGCGCGCGCGCATCAAGGCGCTCTTCATCGCCGAACGCGGCTACTGGCGCCCGTGGACCGAGACCATGCTGCAGGCCTGCCCCGGCTTCGTGCAGCAGTACGCGAACTACGCCGGCTACCCGGCGCGCACCGGGCCGCTGAGCGAGCGCATGGTGGAGCTGATCTACGTGGCGCTCGACGCCTCGGCGTCGCACCTGTTCGAGTCCGGCCTGCAGACCCACATGGCGCGGGCGATCGCCTGCGGCGCCAGCGAGGCGGACATCGTCGACGTGCTGCACCTGGTGGCGGTGCAAGGCGCCGCCAGCGTGTGCCAGGCCGCCGACATCCTGGCCGAACTCGCGGACCCGCCCGCGGCGGCGCCGATCGACCCCGCGCTGCAGGCCCGCATCGACCGGCTCGGGCCGGCGCACGCCCTCCCCCTGGCCGGCGTGGCGCGGCTGGATCCCGGCTACGCGCAGGTGCTGCTCGACTTCGTCGAACAGGGCCGGCCCGGCGCGGGCCTGGGCGATGCGGAGCGCAGCCTGGTGCAGCTGGCGCTGCATGCCTGCTTCACGGCCTTCAACCCGGGCGCGGTGCGCCGGATCGCCGCCACCGCGCTGTCGCAGGGCGCGGCGCCGGCCGAGCTGCTGCAGGCCGTCCAGATGGGCGCCCACCTGGCCGTCCACGGCACCGCGCTGGGCGCCCGCGTCCTCCAGGCCAGCCGCACATGCCCGCAGGAATGACTTGACGACAACGCCCCTCATGCGGTGGAGTGCGCGCCCATGAAGGCCCTCGATTCGCTTCGCATCTTCGTCGCCACGCAAAGAAAAGGCAGTCTCTCGGCGGCGGCCCGCAGCCTCAGCCTGTCGCCGGCGACCATCTCGCGGCGCATCAGCGCGCTGGAGGAGGAACTGGGCGTGAAGCTGGTCGACCGCACCAGCCGCAACCTCAAGGTGACCGAGGCCGGCCAGGCCTTCCTGGAACGCGCCGAGGTCGTTCTGGAGGCGATGGCCGAGGCGCAGCAGGCCGCGCTCGACGCGCGCCAGCGGCCCGAGGGGCGCCTGCGGGTGCACTCGCGCACCCACATCGGCCTGCGCGTGGTGGCGCCGCTGCTGCCGCGCTTCGCCCAGGCCTACCCCGACATCCGCGTGGAGATCGAGCTCTCGGAGCATCCGGTCAACCTGGTGGAGCAGGACTTCGACATCGACATCCGCACCGGCAAGTCGGCCGACTCGGGCTTCGTCATCAAGCGCCTCCTGTCCAGCGACGAGGTGCTGGTCGCCAGCCCCTCCCTGGCCCGGGCCTACGCGCGCCTGCGGCACCCGAGCGAGCTGCCGCAGCTGCGCTGCCTGACCTACCGCCGCGAGCACGAGCAGACGACCTGGCGCTACATCGACGCGGCCCAGGGCGGCCAGGAGCAGGAACTGGCGATCCAGGGCGTGCTCAGCGCCAACAACGGCGAGCTGCTGCGGCTGGCCGCCATCGGCGGGATGGGGGTGGCCCTGCTGTCGGAGGCGACCGTGCGCAGCGACCTGCGGGACGGCACGCTGGTGCGGCTGCTGCCCGACTACCGCTTCGCCGTGCGCGGCTTCTCCAACGGCATCTTCGCCGTCTTCCGCCACAGCCGGACGCTGCCGCTGAAGGTGCGGGCCTTCGTCGACTTCGTGGCCGACGCGCTGAAGAACGAAGGCGCCTAGGATCTCAGACGACGCCGGCCTCGCGCAGCGCCGCGAGCTGCACCTCGCCGAGGCCGAGCGCGCCGTACACCTCGCGGTTGTGCTGGCCCGTGCGCGGCCCGGTGGCGGGCGGCGGCGCGGGCCCGCGCCCCACGAAGCGCGGCACCGGCGCCGGCGCCGGCACGCCTCCGAATTCCTCGTCCGGCAGGTCGATGAAGGCGCCGCGCTCGCGCATGTGCGGGTCGGCCTGCAGGTCGGCGATCGAGAACACCTTGCTGTAGGGCACGTCCTCCCTGTCGAGCAGCGCGGCCAGCTCGTCGAAGGTCCGGGCGGCGCACCAGTCGGCCAGGATCCGGTCCAGCGCCTCCAGGTGGCGCAGGCGCGCCGCGTTGTCGCAGAAGCGGTCATCGCTCAGCAGGTCCTCGCGGCCGATCGCGCGGCAGATGCGCGCGAAGATCGGCCCGCCGGTGCCCACCAGCGTGAACCACACGCCGTCGGCCGCGCGGAACACGTTGGAGGGCGCGGTGTAGGTGGCGCGCGAGCCGGTGCGCCCGCGCACCACGCCGCCGATGCGGTGCTCCGCCGCCAGCGGATCGAGCAGGCGCGCCATGGCCTCGGTGGCCGAGAGGTCGATCTCGGCGCCCCTGTACTGCTGCGGCGGCGACGCGTTGCGCTCGGCCAGCGCGGTGCTGATGGCGAAGGCGCCGAACAGGCCCGCCACCACGTCGCCCAGCGGATAGTTCATGTGCTGCGGCGGGCCGCCCGGCTCGCCGGTCAGGTGCGTGAAGCCGCTCATCGCCTCGAAGATGCGCGCGAAGCCGGGACGCCGCGCGTAGGGGCCGGTCTGGCCGAAGCCGGTGAGGCGCAGCACGATCAGGCGCGGGTTGGCCGCATGCAGCGTGCCGGTGTCCAGGCCCCATCCGTCCAGCGTGCCGGTGCGGAAGTTCTCCACCAGCACGTCGAAGCTGGCGACGAGCCGCAGGAACAGCGCGCGGCCCTCGGGCTTGCGCACGTCCAGCGAGATGCCCTTCTTGCCGCGGTTGGCGGTCTTCCAGAACAGCGGGTGGCCCTCGTGCACTGGCGTCAGGCCGCGCAGCGGATCGCCGCCGGCGGGCAGCTCCAGCTTGACCACCTCGGCGCCCATGTCGCCGCACAGCGTCGCGGAGAAAGGCGCCGCCAGTACGGTCGCCATGTCCAGGATGCGCACCCCGCGCAGCGGGCCGCCTCCCTGCGATTGCCCTTCCATCAGTTGCCCTTCAGGTCCACGCGCCCGAGCACCGGGTCCCAGGCCTTGCGGTCGGCCGCGATGCGCCTGTCGTACGCCGCCACCGACGGGTCCAGCGGCGCGGCGCCCAGCTTGGCCAGCTTGTCCCGGAGCGAAGGCAGCGCCATGGCCTTGGCCAGCGCGGCGCGCAGCGGCGCCAGGGCGGCGTCGGGCGTGCCCTTGGGTGCGACGATGCCCATCCACAGGCCGCTGTCCAGGCCCTGCAGGCCCAGCTCGGCGAAGGTGGGCACGTCGGGCACGGAGGGCGAACGCGTGCGGCCGGTCTGCGCCAGGATGCGGATCTGGCCGCCGTTCATGTAGGGCAGCGTGCCGCCCAGGTTGTTGCACATCACCGGGATGTGGCCCGCCATCACGTCGCTCACCGCCGGCGCGTTGCCCTTGTAGGGCACATGCTGCAGCCGGGTGCCGGCCTGGTGGTTCACCATCTCGCACACCAGGTGCGACGGCGTGGCCACGCCGGCGGACCCGAAGGACAGCTGGCCCGGCTTGGCCTTGTCCGCGGCGACGAGGTCGGCCAGCGTCCGGTAGGGCGTCGCCGCGTTCACGGCGATGACGTTGGGCAGGTCGGCCACCAGGCCGACGGCGGTGAAGTCGTCCACCGGATGCCAGTTCAGGCCCTTGTGGACATAGGGCAGGAAGATGTTGGTCAGGCCCGCCATCAGCAGCGTGTAGCCATCGGGCGCGGACTTGGCCACCAGCTCCGAGCCGATCAGGCTGCCGGCGCCGGCCCTGTTCTCCACCACGACCGGCTGGCCCAGGGCCTTGCCCATCTCCAGCGCCACCTCGCGCGCCACCAGGTCGGTGCTGCCCCCCGCCGGGAAGGGCACCACCAGCTTCACCGGGCGGTCGGGAAAGGCGGCCGCGGCCAGCGATGCGGCCAGGCCCAGCGCCAGGCCGGCGGCCAGGCGCGCAAGCGTCTTCTTGAGCGAATGCGTCATGTCAGTCTCCAGAGGTTCTTGGTTCCAGGTTTCGCGAGAGAAAGCGCCGGCCCAGCGTCGCGCGGTGCAGCTCGGAGGCGCCGTCGTAGATGCGGAAGGGCCGCAGCTCGCGCAGGATCAGCGCGACGGGCGAGTCGTCCTCCGACATGCCCAGCGCGCCGCACATCTGCGCCGCGCGGTCGGCGATGCGGTTCAGCGCCTCGGAGACGAAGACCTTGGTCATCGCCGACTCGGTCTTCACCGCAAGGCCCTCGTCCATGCGGCGCGCGCAGTCCAGGCTCATCAGGCGGCTGGCATGCAGGTCGATGTGGCAGTCGGCCACCATGGCCTGGATCTGCTGCAGGTCGGCCAGGCGGTCGCCGAAGGACGAACGCTCGCGCACGTAGGCCTGCGCGGCTTCCAGCGCGCGCCGCGCGCGGCCCATGAGCCGCAGGCAGTGCGACAGCCGCGCCGGCTCCAGCCGCTGCTGCGCGTACACGAAGCCCCGGCCCACCTCGCCCAGCACCGCGTCGGCCGCCACGCGGCAGGCGGTGAAGCGCAGCTCGCCGTGGCCGCCCACCGCATACGGGTCGATGGCCCGGATGGCGCGCACGCATTCCAGCCCGGGGTTGTCCATGTCCACGATGAACTGCGTGGGGCCCTCGCCGGTCTGCGCCAGCACGATGCAGAAGGCCGCGCCCACCGCGCCGGTGATGAACCACTTGTGGCCGTCGATCACCCACCCGCCGCCCTCGCGCCGCGCGGTGGTGCACAGCATCGACGGGTCGGAGCCCGCGCCCGGTGCCGGCTCGGTCATGGCGAAGCAGGAGCGCATGCGGCCTTCGGCCAGCGGCCGCAGGTAGCGCCGCTGCTGCTCCGGCGTGCCCTGGCGCAGCAGGCTGATCATGTTGGGCTGGTCGGGCGCCGCGCAGTTGAGCGCGGCCGGGCCCAGGTAGCTGCGCCCGGCCTCCTCGAACACCGCGGCGCGCTCCACCCAGGACAGGCCCAGCCCGCCCTGCTCCACCGGCATCTGCGGCAGGTACAGGCCCAGCTCGCGCGCGACGGGACGCAGCTGCGCCAGCGCGGCGTCCAGCGCCGCCGGGTCGTGCACGTGCGCCTTCGATTCGAGCGGGATGCAGTGCCGCTCGACGAAGCGGCGCACCCGCGCGACGAGGTCCACCCGGCCGCTCATCGCCCGTCCGCCTCGCGCAGCGCCAGCCTGGCGATGTTGAGCTGGTGGATCTGGCTGGTGCCCTCGTACAGGCGGAACAGGCGCACGTCGCGGTAGTAGCGCTCGATGGGGCTGAAGTCGGCCACGTAGCCGGAGCCGCCGAACATCTGCACCGCGCGGTCGGCCACGCGGCCGCACATCTCGGAGGCGAAGTACTTGCACATGGAGGCCTGCAGCGCCACGTCCTCGCCGCGGTCGCGCGCGCGCGCCGCCTCCAGGATCATGGAACGGGCCGCGAAGATCTCGGTGCGGCAGTCGGCGATCATGGCCTGCACCAGCTGGAACTCCGCCACCGGCTGGCCGAACTGGCGGCGCCGCGCAGTGTGCGCGATGGCCAGGTCGAGCATGCGGATGGCCGGCCCGGTGCACAGCGCCGCCAGGTGCAGGCGCTGCTTGTTGAGCACCTTCATCACCGTCTGGAAGCCGGCGCCCTCGCGCCCTCCGATGAGCTGGCCGGCGTGCACGCGGCAGCCTTCGAAGCGCACGTCCGACACGAAGGAGCCGGCCTGGCCCATCATGCGGTAGGGCTCGCCGGTCGAAAGACCCGGGCCGCGCTCGACCAGGAAGGCCGACACGCCCTTGCTGCCCCGGGTGCCCTCTTCCGTGCGGGCGATGACGGTGAACACGTCGGCCACCGGCGCGTTGGTGATGAAGCGCTTGCTGCCGTCGAGGACGTAGTGCTCGCCCTCGCGGCGCGCGGTGGTCTGCACGTTGCTCGCCTCCGAGCCGGCCTCGGGCTCGGTGAGCGCCAGGCAGCCGGTGAGCTCGCCGCTGGCCATGCGCGGCAGCCAGCGCCGCTTCTGCGCCTCGGTGCCGTCGGCCACCAGCGCCTCCGAGCCGATGCCGGTGTTGGTGCCCACGCGGGCGCGCAGCGCCACCGACGACTGCGACAGCTCCATCGCGCACAGGACCAGTTCCTCGGTCGTGAGGCCCAGGCCGCCGTAGGCCTCGGGAATGCTCCAGCCGAAGTAGCCCTTGCGGCGCAGCTCGTCCACCACGTCGGGCGGGATGTCGTTGTCGCGGCTGACGCGCTCTTCCAGCGGATGCCAGCGTTCGCGCACGAAGGCGCGGATGTCGCCCAGCAGGGCTTCGATGCGGTCGTCGTCTCGGATCATGGTGGGCGCGACTGTATGGAGAAGGTCCACAATCACCGGCACTGCGTTTCAACTATTGAAATTCCGATCCGCTTCCATGGCCCGCCCCGCCCAGAATCGCCGCCAGGCCCACCCTCCCCACCAAAGCATGAAGGACCACCAGGACCTGAGGCGCCTGCGCGATGAAGACCCCTACTTCGCCGGCACGCTGGCCAAGGGGCTGCTCATCCTGCAGACCTTCGTGAGCGATCCGCGCGCGCACGCCAACAGCGAATTCGCGGCCAAGCTGGGGCTGTCGCGCCCGACCGTCTCGCGCCTGTGCCGCAGCCTGCTCACCATGGGCTTCCTGGACCATGACGAGCGCCTCGACCGCTACTTCATCGGCCCGGCCGCGGTGGCGCTGGGCTACCCCTACGTGATCAACACGCCCATGCTGGGCCTGGTGCGGCCGGCCATGCAGCAGCTGGCCGACCGCATCGAGGGCGCGGTGTCGGTGGGCGTGACCATGGACCTGGACGTGGTCTACCTGGAGACCTGCAGCCACGAGGACGGCACCCTCAAGCGCCCCGGCGTGGGCGCGGTGCGCGGCATCGTGGAGACCGCGATGGGCCGCGCCTGGCTGGCCCAGCTGCCGGCGGGCGAGCGGCAGGCCTTCCTGGCGCGCGCGAAGCGCGAGCGTCCCGACGAAGTCGCCCGCTGCGGCGAAGGCGTGCGCGAAAGCCTGGCGCACTACGCCAGGCGGGGCTTCGCGATCAACCTGGGCGACGCCGGCTTCGGCGTGCTGGCGGTGGGCGTGGCGGCCCGCATGCGCTACGGGCCGCGCCGGCTGCTGTTCAACTGCGCGGTGCCGGGCTTCCGCTGGAAGAAGGCGCAGCTGCTCGAGACCATCGGCCCGGGCCTGCTGCAACTGGTGAGCGCGGCGGACCGGCAGTCGGGGCTGCGCTAGGCGGCAGCACCCCGGTAGCGCTGCGGCGCCAGCCCCGCCGCGGGCAGGTCCTCGATCAGGAACAGGCCGCCGTCCTGCGGCTGGCGCCCTTCCAGCCGGGCGCTGCGCGAGATGGAGGTGAGGTACAGGCGGTCGAGGCGCGCGCCGCCGAAGCACAGGCTCGTGGGATAGGTCGGCGGGGCCTCGATCAGCCGCTCGATCCGCCCGTCGGGCGCCACGCGGGCGATGCGCGCCGCGCGGGCCAGCACCGTCCACAGGAAGCCCTGCGCGTCCACCGTCGCGCCGTCCGGACCGCAGTCGAATTCGCCGGTGGCGAGGAAGAGGCGCTTGTTGCGCAACGGCCCGTCGGGGTCGTAGTCGTAGGCCCAGATGACGCGCTCCAGACTGTCGCCCACGTAGAAGGTGCCGCCGTCGGGGCTGAAGCACGGGCCGTTGACGAAGCCGTTGTCGTCGGCGAGCTGCTCGATGCGGCCGTCGTCGGCGCGCAGGCGGTAGAGCCCGCCGCGCACGCGCTCCCCGGGCGCGCGCCCCATGTGCATGGTGCCGGCGACGAAGTGGCCCGCGGGGTCGCACTTGCCGTCGTTGAAGCGCACCTGGGGGTCGTCCACCGGGATCGTGCCCAGTTCCCGCAGGGAGCGCGTGGCGAAGTCGTAGCGCGCGAAGCTGTTGCGCAGCGCCACCACCACGGCGTCGCCGCCGCACGGCGCGATGGAGCCGACGGGCGCCGGCAGGTGGTGCCGCTCCGGCGCTCCGCTGCCGGGATGCAGCCGCCACAGGCGGCCGGCCAGCGCGTCGATCCAGCACAGCGACTGCGCGTCCTCCAGCCAGCACGGGCTTTCGCCGAGCTGGTCCTTCGTCTCGCCGATTCTGCGGATGCGGACGTTCATGGCGTGAGGCTGCCGGCCATCGAACGCAGCCGGCGGCCGCGTCAATGCATCTGCTTGGGCAGGTTCAGGCGCTGCAGGATCGGCACCCAGCGCTCGGCCTCGGCCTGCACGTACCGGCCGTACTGCTCCGCCGTGCCGCCCCGCGGCTCCATGCCCATGGCGCGCGCGCGCTCGATGAACTCCGGGTCGGACAGCAGCCGGTTCACCTTGCGGTTCAGCTCCTCGACCGCGCCGCGCGGCGTGGCCGCCGGCGCCGAAAGGCCGTACCAGAGCAGCGCCTCGATGTCGTAGCCCTGCTCCTTGAAGGTCGGCGCGTCGGGCATCTGCGGCATGCGCTTGGCGTCCATGACGCCCAGCACGCGCATCTTGCCGGCGCGGATGTGCGAGAGCGGCCCGGTGATCGAGGTGCCCTGGATGTCGATCTGGCCGCCCAGCAGCGCCTGCAGGCCGGGCGTGTCGCCGTTGAAGGGGATGTGCGTGGTGCTGATGCCGGCCATGCCCTCGAAGGCGACGGGCGCCAGGTTGGTCAGGATCGAGGCCCCGGGCGAGCCGCGGTTGATCTTGCCCGGGTTGGCCTTGGCGTAGGCCACCATGCCCTTGATGTCCTTGTACGGCAGGTCGGTGCGGCCCACGACGATGGTGGGCTGGTAGGCGACCTGAGTGACGGGCACGAAGCTCTTCGCCGGGTCGTAGGGCAGCTTCTCGTACATCACCGCGTTGGTGACGAGGGTGCTGAGCGAGGTCAGCAGCACGGTGGTGCCGTCGGGCCGGGCCTGCGCGACGTAGCTGGCCGCGATGATGCCGCTCGCGCCGGGCTTGTTCTCGACGATGGTCTGGGTGCCCTGCCGGGTCAGCTCGGCCGCCAGCAGCCGCGCGTACTGGTCGGTGCCGCCGCCGGCGGCGAAGGGAACGACGATCCGGGTGGCCTGCTGGGCCTGGGCGGCGCCGGCGAAGGCCGCCAGTCCCACGACCAGGCAGCCAAGGTATTTGGGGAGGCGCATCGGCCTGTCTCCTGACTTCGATGTAGATCAAATTCAGTCTAAGCGGCGCCCCCGGGTGCCATGCGGACAGGAAATGAAAAGATGCTTTGTAGATTCTGCACGCATCCGCCGCTGCCACGCGCCGCCGCCAAGGGGGGCGTCCGGAAGCAGCCACCTACAATGCCGCCCCATGCCCGCCCCCAGCCCCATCGATCAGATCGCCGAGCGCGTGGAACGGCTGCTCGTGCGCCACGAGGAGATGCAGCGCACCAACGCGCTGCTGACGCAGCAGGTCGACGCGCTGACGCGCGAGCGCGATGCGCTCAAGGCGCGGCTGGCGGCGGCGCGCACCCGCATCGACGCGATGCTCGAACGGCTGCCGGCCGAAGACGGCGGCGCCCCCGACCTTCATCCCGACGACACGCCGTGAAACAGATCGAAGTGCAGATCATGGGCCAGAGCTACCTGCTCGGCTGCCCCGAGGACGGCGAGGCGCAGTTGCGCGAGGCCGTGCAGCGCGTGGACGCCGCCATGTGCGGCATCCGCGACGCCGGCAAGGTCAAGGCGCGCGACCGCATCGCGGTGCTGGCCTCGCTCAACATCGCCTTCGACCTGGCGCAGCGCGAGCGCGAGCTGGCGGCCGCGCCGGCGCAGGCCGCTACTGCCGGCGACCCGGATGCGGATGCGCAGCGCGCCGCCCAGCTCGTCCAGAAGCTGGACCAGGCCCTGGCCGGCGACGGGCTGCTGCTGTAGGCCGCCGCCGCGCACACGCCGGCGCGTCCTTGTCAAGCCTGTACGCCGCGCGCCCCGCGGGTAAAATCGAGGGCGTCTGCGGTGCATGCCGGGCTTTATATTTCCTTGAACCAATGCTCTACGGAGCCCGGGCTTGGTACATCGCTTGGCAGGCGTGATCGTCTCGCGTCAGACGAACCCAATGCCTTGCTGCCCTCGCCCACCTGAACCCTGCGTTCAGGATGACGGTCCGGTGGCACCAGCAGACACCTTCTTCCCACGGCCCGCCCCTCGATGGCGGGCCGTTTTCTTGTGGAGAGCGCCCCGCACATGCCGATCGAACCGCTGCTCGTCGTCGAACTCGCCCTGCTCGGCCTGGCCACCGGCTTCCTGGCCGGCCTGCTGGGCATCGGCGGCGGCATGCTGATGGTGCCCTTCCTCACCTTCATCCTCGGCCACCGCGGCGCACCGGCCGACCTGGCGGTGAAGATGGCCATCGCGACCTCGATGGCGACCATCATCTTCACGTCCGTCTCCAGCGTGCGCGCGCACCACAGGCGCGGCGCGGTGCGCTGGGACATCGTGGCGCGCCTGGCGCCGGGCATCGTCCTCGGCAGCCTGCTGGGCAGCCTGGGCGTGTTCGCGCTGCTCAAGGGGACGGCGCTGGCGATCTTCTTCGCCCTGTTCGTCGGCTTCTCGGCCACGCAGATGTTCCTGGACAAGAAGCCCAAGCCGACGCGGCAGATGCCGGGCACCGGCGGGCAGCTCGCCGCGGGCGGCGTGATCGGCTTCGTCTCCGGCCTGGTCGGCGCGGGCGGCGGCTTCATCAGCGTGCCCTTCATGACCTGGTGCAACGTCGCCATCCACAACGCGGTGGCGACCAGCGCCGCACTGGGCTTCCCGATCGCGGCCGCCAACGTGGCCGGCTACGTCGTCTCCGGCTGGTCGCTGCAGGGCCTGCCGGCGGGCTCCTTCGGCTACATCTGGCTGCCGGCGCTGGTGGTCATCGCCGTGTGCAGCGTGCTGATGGCGCCGCTGGGCGCGAAGGCGGCGCATGCGCTGCCGGTGTCCAAACTCAAGCGCGTGTTCGCCAGCATCCTGTACCTGCTGGCGGCGTACATGCTCTGGAAGGGCCTGAGCGGCTAGGACGCCGGCAGGAAGAATTCCGCCAGCGTTTGGGCGAACCACCCGGGCGCGTCCAGGTGGACGAGGTGCCCGGCGCCGTCGGCATAGGCGCGCTGCCCGTGCCGGCCCAGCAGGCGGCATGCCTCGTCGAACAGGGCGGGCTCGACGATGCCGCTGAGCAGCCGGTCGGCCTCCATCACCAGCGCCGGCTGCCGCACCCGCGCCAGGTGGTCCGCGTGGCCGAAGCCCGTGTTGAGCCGGCCCTGCACCACCTCGCACGGCGCGTTCACGTCGACCTCCGACAGCGCGATCGCCATCTCGCGGGCCGCGCCGGCCGGATAGAAGTCCGCCACTGCGGGCTGCCTGCCCTCTTCCTCGTAAGCGGCCCACGCCGCCGTCAGGCGGGGCTCCGAAGCCGCAGGCCCCAGCAGCCGGCGAAGGCGCTCCAGCGTGCGGGCGCGCTCCTGCCGCGTCGCATGCACCTTCGGCCGGATGACCGGCATGGCGGCGATGCGCGCCGCCAGGGCCCCGACATCGCCCTGCGCCGCCTCCATCGCCTCCACCACGCGGGCGAAGCCGGGCCGCATCCAGTGCGCGTCCCAAGCAGGCGCCTCCGTGACGAACAGCGGCGCATCCTCCAGGCAGATGGCGCGCACGCGCCGCGGGTGATGCACGGCGAGCCACAGCGCGATCAGGCCGCCCAGGGAATTGCCGCTGATGCAGGCCGGCTCGTCGAAGGCATCGGCCAGCAGCGCGGCCACGTCGCGGCCGTAGTCCGGCACGGCATAGCGGCCGTCGGCCGTGGGGCTGGACAGCCCGTGCCCGGCCAGCGACACGAGATGGACCCAGAAGCGCTCCGCCAGCGGCGGCGCCACCGCCGCGAAGCCGGACCACGGGTCCATCAGCCCCGGCAGCAAGACCAGCGGCGGGCCGTTGCGCGGGCCGCGCACGCAGTGCGCCCGGCGCCCTCCCTCCAGCGCCACGAAGGCGTGCTCGAAGCCGGGCGGCGGCGCCGTCATGCCGGCGCTTCGGAGAAGGCGTAGGCCACGCCGCAGCCGAAGGCCGGCGGCACCAGCAGGCCGGAGCCGGCGCGCACGAAGGGAACGCCGTTGCCGGACATCACCCGCGCCGCCTGGTCCAGCGAATCGACCTGGACATGGATGGACGAATGGCACGGCATCGCCACGTCGCCGAGCGCGTCCCGCAGGTGCTCGGCAAAGGCGCTGCGCCGCATGACGACGAAGCGCAGCGGGCCGCGCCGCACCTGCAGGCCGCCGGCCCCGGCCGCCACGCTCTCCTGCCCGTAGATGCGCTGCAGCATCGCCGGGCTGGCCTCGAAATCGGCGTCGTCCACCGCCACGGTGCAGGCCGTCCAGTGCCGCGCCGTGTTCGCGTGGCGCCGCCAGGCGGGCCGCTCGTAGTGCGTGAAGTCCAGCATCTTCGCCGCGTTGAAGGGATAGACCCACGGATGCGACTGCGGCACGACGACCTCGAAGTGGATCAGGTCGCGCTGGCCCGTCTCCGGGTCCTGCCAGTCGAAGCGCTGCCCGATCACCGGCGAGAAGTCGAAGCCCTGCGCGGTCCACCACGCTCGCAAGGCCCTCAGGTCGGCCGGGCTGACCACCAGCATCGCGAAGCCCTGCGGACCGCCCAGCACCTCGCGCATCGCGGGCATGGCGTGCGGCACGTCGCAGTAGGCCAGTTCGAGCATGTTGGTGGTGTCGGGCACCAGCGGCTCGAACAGCACCAGGTGGTTGCCGCCGCGCCCGCCGGTGCGGCCGCCGCCCATCGGGTCGTTGGTGCGGTAGGGCGAGGTGGTGAAGCCCAGCCGGCCCATCGCCGCGCGGGCCGCGGCCAGGTCGTCCACCTTGAGCATGAGGTGGTCCAGGTCGAAGTGCGGCACGGGGCCGGGCTGCGTCTGCATGGGTCCGGCTCCGTCAGTCGAGCTGCAGGCCCAGCGCGCGGGCCACGGGGCCGAAACGCTGCAGGTCGGCCTCCATGCGCTGCGCCATCGCGGCCGGCCCGCGCTGCGCCACGGGCTCGAAGCCGAAGGTGGCGAGGCGCTCGCGCACGCCGGCGTCGTCCAGCGCGGCCGAGAACGCGCTGTTCAGCCGGTCGATCACCGGCTGCGGCGTGCCGGCCGGCGCCGCCACCGCGAACCACACGCCGAAGCTCATGTCCCGGAAGCCCAGCTCCGTCAGCGTCGGGATGTCGGGCATCGCGGCCAGCCGCGCCGGCGCGGTGCTCGCCAGCACCCGCGCGCGGCCGCTGCGCGCGAACTGCAGGAAAGGCGCGATGCCGTCGAAGGCCAGGTCGACGTCGCCGGCCATCGTGCCGGTCGCCAGCTCGGAACTGCCCTTGTAGGGGATGCGCGTGGTGCGCACGCCAGCCGACTGGTCGAACAGCCCCTGGGCGACGTGGGCGAGCATCGCCGCGACGCCGGCGTTGACCTTGCCCGGCTCGGCGCGGGCGCGCGCCACCAGGTCGGCCACGCTGCCGATGCCGGAGTCGGCGCGCGTCACCAGCACGATCGGGCTGGCGATGGTCAGCGTCACCGGCGCGAAGTCCTTGCGCGGGTCGTAGGGCAGCTTCCGGTAGAGCGCCTGGTTGAGCACGTAGGTCTGGTCGATGCTCCACAGCAGCGTGTAGCCGTCCGGCTGCGCCTTGACCAGTTCCTGGGCGCCGATCAGGGAGTTGCCGCCCGGCTTGTTGTCGACGACCACGCTCTGGCCGAGCTGCTCTTCCAGCTTGCGCGCCACCACGCGGGCCGTCACGTCGCCGCCGCCGCCGGCGGGAAAGGGCACGATCATGCGCAGCGGCCGGCTCGGGTAGTCCTGCGCGCCGGCCGGCGGCGCGGCGAAGGGCAGCGCGATGCCGATCGCGAGGGCGATGCGCCACCAGACGCGGGATGAGAGGGGCTTCACCGTTTCTTGACCTCCAGGACGACAGCAGGCATCGTGTCTGCTGCGAGCGACTATAGGAACGGCCACGCGATCGTCACGATGCAGAAGCAACGGACTTTGGTGCAGAAGCAACCGCCCCATCTCCTGACCGAGGCGCAGTTCGACGCACTGGTCGCGCACTCGCGCTGGCGCGGCGGCTTCGCCTTCGGCGGCAACGTGTACGACGCCGACGCGCGCTGGCCGCTGGGCGGCGGCCGCGTACGCTACCTGCGCGTGGAGCCCTTCGCCGGCATCCACGCCCTGTACTGCGAGTTCGACGTGGGCAGCGACATGCAGGTCACGCTGGCGCCGCGCGACGACGTGCTGGCCTCCTTCTTCCTCGACGGCTGCCTGTCGGGCAGCACCGTCGGCACCGGGCAGGACGACCTCGAGTTCCGTCCCTGCCACACCATGGTGCGCATGCCCAACCGCGCCGGCGGCTACGCCATCCGCATTCCCGGCGCGCAGCGGCACCGCTTCGTGCAGATCCGCTTCGAGCGGCCGCGCCTGCTGGAGTGGCTGCGCACCACCGGCGCCGGGCTGTCGCAGCGCACGACCCGCCTGCTGGGCGAGGAGCGCCCGCTGGTGCTGTGCAACGCCGCCTGGAGCGCGGCCACCGGGGCGGCGCTGCGCGAGCTGTCGGCATGGAACAGCGACGACGCGGCCTTCGCGCCGCGCTTCATGGCCCGTTCGGTCGAGCTGATGACGCTGCTGTCGCGCGAGTTCGAGTCGCTGCTGGAGGGCGCGCGCAGCCGGCCGCCGTCACGGACGCCCGGCGCGGGCCGGGTGCAGGCCGCCCGCCGGCTGATCGACGCCAGCCCCGGCGAGGCCTGGAGCGTCGACGCCCTCGCCCGCCGCCTGGCCTGGAACGCCACCAGCCTGCAGGGCGCCTTCCGCCGCGACACCGGGCTGAGCGTCCACCGCTACGTGAAGGCGCAGCGGCTGGCGCTGGCCCAGCGGCTCCTGCGCAGCACGCGCCTGCCCATCGCGGACGTGGCGGCCGAATGCGGATGGTCCTGCGCCGGGCGCTTCGCCCAGGCCTTCCAGCAGCATGCGGGCGTGGCGCCGGCGGCCTTCCGCCGCGGCGACGGGCCGCCCTGAACCCTCAGCCCAGGCACCAGGCCATGAAGGCCCGGCCGGAGGGCGTGCCGTGCAGCAGCATCCACAGCGCGCTGGCCGCCAGCGCCCCGCCGGCGATGCGTACGCCCCATTCGCCGCGCAGGGTGGCGGCGCCGGCCTGCGCGCCGCGCCAGCCGGCGTTGGCCAGGCGCAGCCAGAGCCAGGGCCCCGCCAGCAGCCACAGGCCGCTGCCGAGCGCGAACAGCGCCATGCTGCCGGCGCCGGCCCAGGCGTCGCCCGCCAGCGCCGCGACGAGCAACGCCGACCAGAGCAGCCCGCAGGGCAGCAGCGACCACAGCGCGCCCAGCAGCAGCGGCCCGCTGCGCGTGGCGCCCAGGCGCCGCACCTGCCGCCAGACGCCGCGCGCCGGGCGGTCCAGCCAGACGGGCTGGCGCGCCCGCAGCAGCAGCGCCAGGCCCAGCACCAGCGCCGCGACGTGCAGCAGCGTCCACAGCGGCTGCAGCGCCGCGACCTGCCCGCCCAGCCAGCCCAGCCCCTGCACCGTGGCCGCTGCCAGCGCGCCCAGCGCCGAGTAGCCGGCCAGCCGCCCGGCCTGGAAGCCCCACAGCGCCCGCCCCCGGTGCGCGCCGGCCGCCTGCCCCAGCCCGGCGCAGGCCGCGCCGCACATGGCCACGCAGTGCGGACCGCCGGCCAGGCCCATCAGGAAGACCGTCGCTGCCAGGGAGACGTTCATACCAGCGATGCGCCCCTCGCCCGGCCCGCCACACTCCGAAGGCCGCGGAGCAGGCCATGCGGGAACACGCGCGGAACCGGCTTGGCCGGGCCGCGGCGTGTGCCCCCTGGAAGGGGGTTGGCGAAGCGGAACGAAGTCCGCGAAGACTGGGGGTGCATTCAAATAATCCGCGAGAAGCGCGAGCGCGCCCGGTCGGCCTGCAGGTAGCGGTCGAACACCATCGCGATGGCGCGCACGAAGAACCAGCCGGTGGGCGTGACCTCGATGGCGTGCGCATCCACCCGCACCAGGCCCTCGTCGGCCAGCGACTGCAGCGCCTCCAGTTCGGCCGCGAAATGGCGCCGGAAGTCGATCAGGTGCGCCGCGCCCACCGCCTCGAAGTCCACCCGCCCCTGGCACATCAGGGCCATGATGACGGTGCGCCGCAGCAGGTCGTCGCGCGTCAGGGCCAGGCCCCGCACCACGGGCAGGCGGCCCTGGCCGATCAGGTCGTAGTACTCCTCCAGCGACTTGGCGTTCTGGCTGTAGGTGGCGCCCACGCGTCCGATCGCCGACACGCCGAGGCCGATGATGTCGCAATCCGGCTGCGTGCTGTAGCCCTGGAAGTTGCGGTGCAGCCGCCCCTGCCGCCGGGCGACGGCCAGCGTGTCGTCGGGCAGCGCGAAGTGGTCCATGCCGATGTAGCTGTAGCCGGCCTCGGCGAAGGACGCGATGGCGCGCGAGAGCATGTCGACCTTGGCGCCGGCAGGCGGCAGTTCGGCGGCGTCGATGCGGCGCTGCGGCTTGAAGCGCTCGGGCAGGTGGGCGTAGGCGTACAGCGCGATGCGGTCGGGTCGCAACTCGCCCACCTGGGCCAGCGTCCGCTCGAAGGACTCGGCGTTCTGGCGCGGCAGGCCGTAGATCAGGTCGACGTTGATCGAGCCGAAGCCCAGGCGCCGCGCGGCCCCCACCAGGGCGAACACCTCGGCCGCCGGCTGCACGCGGTGCACCGCCTTCTGCACGTCCGGGTCGAAGTCCTGCACGCCGAAGCTCAGCCGGTTGAAGCCCAGTTCGGCCAGGCGGGCCAGCCGCGCCTCGTCGACGGTGCGCGGGTCGACCTCGATGGAGTATTCGCCCTGCGGCGCGAGGGCGAAGGCCTGGCGCAGCATGTCCATCAACTGCCCCAGCTCGCCGTCGTTCAGGAAGGTGGGCGTGCCGCCGCCCAGGTGCAGCTGGCTGACCGGCGCGCCCTGCCCCAGGTGCTCGACCTGCAGCGCGATCTCGCGGCGCAGGTACTGCAGGTACTCGCGCCCCTTCTCGTGCCGCTTGGTGACGATCTTGTTGCAGGCGCAGTAGTAGCACAGCGAGTGGCAGAAGGGGATGTGGACGTACAGCGACAGCGGCAGGCCCGCCGCGCGGCCGGCCTGCCGGCGCTGGGCCAGCGCCTGGGCGTAGTCGTCGGCGCCGAAGGCCTCCACGAAGCGGTCGGCCGTGGGATAGGAGGTGTAGCGCGGGCCGGGCACGTCGAAGCGGCGCAGCAGCGCCGGGGACAGCGCGGGCTCGGCGGCCGCCGCAGCGGGGGCGGCGGGAGAAGGGTGGAGGGTCAGCGGACTCATCGTGGCGGCCGGGGTGGGCAAAGCTCCCGTGGCGGGGTACCCTCGCACTGTGCGGCGGTTGGGCTTCGGCTTGTTTGACCTGGATCAATCCGCTGGAGGATTGCGCGCGCACAATGCCGTCGAGGGCCGCGGATCCGCGCCTCGTGCCCGTCGGCGCCACCGTCGGACCGACTCACCTGATGACCATGACGCCCGAAAAGATCAAAGTCGCCTGCTCGAACTGCAACCTGCGGGAGCTTTGCATGCCGGTGGGCCTGCAGCCGACCGAACTGGAGCGCATCGACGACCTCGTGGCCACGCGGCGCAAGGTCAAACGCAAGGAGACGCTGTTCCGCAACGGCGAGCGCTTCTCGGCGCTCTACGCCATCCGCACCGGCGTCTTCAAGACCCAGGTGACGGCCGAGGACGGGCGCGACCAGGTCACCGGCTTCCAGATGGCCGGCGAGATCATCGGCCTGGACGGCATCGTCAACAACCACCACACCTGCGACGCCGTGGCGCTGGAGGACGCGGAGGTCTGCGTGATGCCCTTCGACCGCATCGAGGAGCTGTCGCGCGAGGTCACGGCGCTGCAGCGCCACGTGCACCAGATCATGAGCCGCGAGATCGTGCGCGAGCACGGCGTGATGCTGCTGCTGGGCAGCATGCGCGCCGAGGAACGCCTGGCCGCCTTCCTGCTCAACCTGGTGCAGCGCCTGCACGCGCGCGGCTTCTCGGCCAGCGAACTGGTGCTGCGCATGACGCGCGAGGAGATCGGCAGCTACCTGGGCCTGAAGCTGGAGACCGTGAGCCGCACGCTCTCCAAGTTCGTCGAGGACGGCCTGGTCGAGGTGAACCAGCGCCACGTGCGCATCCTTGACGCGGATGCGCTCAAGCGGCTGGTGAACCCCACCGTCTGCGCCTGATGCGGCGCCTGCCGGCTAGCGCCCCAGTTCCTTGGCGCTGACGCCGGCGATGCCCCAGTTCTCCTTGGGCACCTCCTGGATCCAGACGCGCACGTTGGCCATCGGCGCGCCGGTGGCCTCCACCAGCGCCTGCGAGACCTTCTCGATCACCGCCTTCTTCTGCGCCTCGGTGCGGCCTTCGATCATGTAGATCTGGGCGAAGGGCATGGTCGTGCCTCCCTGCGCTCAGGCGAAGCGCAGCCCGACGCTGCCCATGCCCTGCACGCGCAGCGTCACCGCGTCGCCGGCCTCCACCGCCACCGCCTCGGTGGCGCCGCCCGAGAGGATCAGGCTGCCGGCAGGAATCTCCCTGCCCTGCCGGCCCAGGTGGTTGGCCAGCATGGCGACCGCGGCGGCCGGGTGGCCCAGCACCGAGGCGCCGGCCCCCAGCGCCACCGGCGCGCCGTTCTTCTCCAGCACGATGCCGACGGTGCGCAGGTCCACCTGCTCGGGCCGCAGCGCCCGGCCGCCGACCACGAAGCGCGCGGCCGAGGTGTTGTCGGCCACCACGCTCTTGAGGTCGAACTTGAAGTCGCGGTAGCGGCTGTCGATCACCTCGATGCCGGGCAGCACGAAGTCGGTGGCCGCGAGCACGGCGCCGATGTGGCAGCCCGGCCCCTTGAGCGCGTGCTTGAGCACGAAGGCGATCTCGGGCTCGACCTTGGGGTGGATCAGCCCGGCCGTCTTCACCGCAGCGCCCTCGGGCACGCTGAACGCGTCCACGAGGAAGCCGAAGACGGGGCTGTCCACGCCCATCTGCTTCATCTTGGCGTGCGAGGTCAGGCCGGCCTTCAGGCCGACCACGCGCGCACCGCGGGCCAGCTTGCGCGCGAGGATCGCGTCCTGGATCGCGTAGGCGTCGTCCCAGTCCATGCCGGGATGCTCGTCGGTGATCTTGGGCGTGTCCCGCGCCTCCAGTTCGCAGGTCTCCAGGTGGGCGGCGAGCTGGTCGATGGTGTTCCTGTCGAGTGCCATGCGCCTCCCCTTCAGGCAGCCAGCAGGCCGCGTTCGCGCGCCAGGGTCAGCGCGGTGTCCTCGATCATGTCCTCCTGCCCGCCGACCATGCCGCGCCGGCCCAGCTCCACCAGCAGCTCGCGCGCGGGCACGCCGTACTTCTTCTCGGCGCGCTTGGCGAACAGCAGGAAGGAGCCGTACACGCCGGCATAGCCCAGCGTGAGCGCATCACGGTCGATGCGGATCGGGAAGTCCATGATCGGCACCACCAGGTCGTCCGCCACGTCCTGGATCTTCCAGAGGTCGACGCCGGTGACGATGCCCATGCGCTCGCACACGGCCACCAGCACCTCCATCGGCGTATTGCCGGCGCCGGCGCCCAGGCCGGCCGAGGCGGCGTCGATGCGGTTGGCGCCGGCCTCGATGGCGGCGATGGAGTTCGCCACGCCCATCGCGAGGTTGTGGTGGCCGTGGAAGCCCAGCTCGGTTTCGGGTTGGAGCGCGGCGCGCACGGCGGCGATGCGCTCCTTCACCTGCTCGGGCAGCAGGTAGCCGGCCGAGTCGGTCACGTAGATGCAGTTGGCGCCGTAGCCTTCCATCAGCCTGGCCTGCTTCACCAGCCCCTCGGGGCTGTTCATGTGCGCCATCATCAGGAAGCCGACCGTGTCCATGCCGAGCTTGCGCGCGGCCGTGATGTGCTGCTCGCTCACGTCGGCCTCGGTGCAGTGGGTGGCGACGCGAATGGTGGCGACGCCCAGGCCGTGTGCCATCTTCAGATGGTCCACGGTGCCGATGCCGGGCAGCAGCAGGGCCGACACCTTCGCCTGCTTCATCAGCGGGATGACGGCGCCGAGGTACGCCTCGTCGGTGTGCGCCGGGAAGCCGTAGTTGACCGAGCTGCCGCCCAGTCCGTCGCCGTGCGTGACTTCGATCAGCGGGATGCCGGCGGCGTCCAGGCCGCGGGCGATGTCCTTCATCTGCTGCAGGCTCATCTGGTGGCGCTTGGGGTGCATGCCGTCGCGCAGCGTCATGTCGTGCAGGGTGACGCGCTGGCCTTCAAGTTGGCTCATGGGGTTCTCTCCTCGTGGGTTCAGGCGGCGGCGGCTTCGGCGGGCTGCAGCGCCAGCCGGCCGGCCAGCAACGCCTCGGCAAACATCTCGGCGGTGCGCGCGGCGGCGGCGGTCATGATGTCCAGGTTGCCGGAGTACTTGGGCAGGTAGTCGCCCAGGCCCTCGACCTCCAGGTAGATGGAGACGCGCTGGCCGTCGAACACCGGGCCGTTGACGATGCGGTAGCCGGGCACGTACTTCTGCACCTCGCGCAGCATCTGCTCGACGGAGGCGCGGATCTCGGCCTCGCGCGGCGCGCCTTCGACCAGGCAGTGCACGGTGTCGCGCATGATCAGCGGCGGCTCGGCCGGGTTGATGACGATGATGGCCTTGCCCTGCTTGGCGCCGCCCACCTGGGCCACGGCGCCGGCGGTGGTGCGCGTGAACTCGTCGATGTTCTTTCGCGTGCCGGGGCCGGCGCTGCGCGAGGAGACGGTGGCGACGATCTCCGCGTAGTCCACCGGCTGCACGCGCGAGACGGCGCGCACCATCGGGATGGTGGCCTGCCCGCCGCAGGTGACCATGTTGACGTTCATGGCGCCGGAGTCCAGCAGGTCCGCCAGGTTGACGGGCGGCACGCAGAAGGGGCCGATGGCCGCGGGCGTGAGGTCGATCATCAGCGCACCGCGCTCGTTGACCTTGCGGCTGTTCTCGGCATGCACGTAGGCGCTGGTGGCGTCGAACACGATCTGCACGCCGTCGGCCTCCAGGTGCGGCAGCAGGCCGTCCACGCCTTCCGCCGTCGTCTTGATGCCCAGTTCGCGGGCGCGCTTGAGCCCGTCGGATTCGGGGTCGATGCCCACCATCCACACCGGCTCCAGCACCGGGCTGCGCTGCAGCTTGGCCAGCAGGTCGGTGCCGATGTTGCCCGGCCCGATCAGGGCGCACTTGATCTTCTTGCTCATGGGGAGTCCTTCGTTGGAATCAGATGAAGCGCACCGAGCAGCCGCCGATGCCGCCGATGGTCACGCGCAGGTTGTCGCCGGCCTTCACCGGCACCATCGCGGCGAGCGAGCCGGACAGCACGACCTCGCCGGCCTCCAGCGCGATGTCGAGCGCGCCGAGCGTGTTGGCGAGCCAGGCCACGGCGTTGGCCGGATGGCCGAGCGCGGCGGCGCCGGCGCCGGTGGCGACGATCTCGCCGTTCTTCTCCAGCACCATGCCGCAGGTGCCCAGGTCCACCTCGCGCGGATCGACCAGCCGGTCGCCCAGCACGAACACGCCGCAGCTCGCGTTGTCGGCCACGGTGTCCTGGATGCGGATCTTCCAGTCGCGGATGCGCGAGTCGACGATCTCGAAGCAGGCCATCACGCCCTCGGTGGCGGCCAGCACGTCGGCCGCCGTCACGCCCGGGCCCTTGAGCGTCTTCTTCAGCACGAAGGCGATCTCGCCCTCGGCCTTGGGCTGGATCAGCGAGGCGGCGGGCACGGCCTCGCCCTCGTTGTAGACCATGCCGTCGGTGAGCCAGCCGAAGTCGGGCTGGAACACGCCGAGCATGTCCATCACCGCCTGCGAGGTGACGCCGATCTTCTTGCCGACCACGCGCTCGCCGGCCGCCAGGCGGTGCGAGAGCATGCGCTGCTGGATGGCGTAGGCGTCCTCGATGGTGAGGTCGGGGTGGCGGCCGCTCAGCGGCTCGATCGCGCGGCCCTCGCGCAGGGCGGCGTACAGCTCGTCGCCGAGCGCGTCGTGGAGTTCGTTGCTCATGGTGGTGTCAGTCCGCAAGAGGATGGGGTTCGTCGGCGGCGGCTTCGGCCAGGAAGTCGCCGACCAGCCGCGCGAAGCGCGCCGCGTGCTCGATCTGCGTCCAGTGGCCGCAGCGGCCGTACACGTGCAGCTGCGCGCGCGGGATCCAGTCGGCGAGGGTCAGCGAGGTCGCGAGCGGGATCACCCGGTCCTCGCGGCCGTGCACCACCAGCGTCTCGTGCGGCAGGCGGCGGATGTCGGCCTCGCGGCTGGCCAGCGCATCGACCCAGCGCTGGCGCGGGGCCGGAAACATGGCGGCGAAGGACTCCTGGACACCGGGCCGGATGCTGGCCTGGTAGCGAAGCTGCGCCAGTTCGTCGTTCACGAGGCCGCGGTCGAAGGCGAAGATGTCCAGCAGCGCACGCATGTTCGCGATCGACGGCGTGTAGCCCCACACCGCGTCCAGCCCCGGCGTGATGGCGAAGGGCACGCCCACGCTGCCCATCAGCACCAGCCGCCGTACGCGCGCCGGGTGGCGGATCGCCAGTGCCAGCGCCAGTCCGCCGCCGAAGGAGTTGCCGACCAGGTCGGTCCGCTCGATGTCGAGCGCGTCGAGCAGGCCGACCGCCTGACGCACCCAGGCGTCCATGCCGTAGGCGAAGCCCGGCGGCCGCTCGGTGTAGCCGAAGCCCACCATGTCCGGCGCGATCACGCGGGCGCGCCGCGCCAGCTCGGGCATCACCAGCCGCCAGTTGGCCCAGGCCGACACGCCGGGCCCCGAGCCGTGGATCAGCAGCACCGGCGCGCCCTGCCCCAGGTCGTGGTAGTTGGTGCGCAGGCCCGCCGCATCGACGCTGCGCGCGATCTCAGGGTTCATGTCAGTTCTCCACGGCGCGGCGCACCACCCGCAGGGCATGAAACGGGCGTTTCAAGCCGACGAGCGCAGCGAAGTCCTCAGGGCACCCGAGGAACTGGCTTGGCCAGGCCGCTGGGTGCGCCCCCCTCCAAGCCGAAGGCGCCAGAGAGGGGGGAGCCGCGAAGCGGCCTGGGGGGTGTTTCATTTCAGAGCTTGATGCAGACATTCTTCTGCTCCGTGTAGAACTCCAGCGAGTGCACCCCGCCCTCGCGCCCGATGCCCGACTGCTTGGCACCGCCGAAGGGCGTGCGCAGGTCGCGCAGGAACCAGGAGTTGACCCAGGACAGCCCCACCTGCATGCGCTGCGCGACGCGGTGCGCACGCGCCAGGTCGCGCGTCCAGATGGCGCAGGCCAGGCCGTAGGCGTTGTCGTTGGCCTTGGCGAGCACTTCCTCCTCGGTGTCGAAGGGGGCGATGTGGCAGCAGGGCCCGAAGATCTCTTCCTTGATGACGCGCGCCGTCTCGGGCAGACCGGTCCAGATCGTGGGCTGCACCCAGGCGCCGCCCGCCAGCTGCGCGCCCATGTCGGGCACGCCGCCGCCGGTGACCACGGTGGCGCCCTCCTCCGCCGCCAGCCGGTAGTACGACAGCACCTTGTCCTGGTGTTCCTTGCTGATCAGCGGCCCCATGCCGGTGGCGGCATCGTCGGGCACGCCGAGCTTCAGCGCCTCGGCCTGCTGCTTCAGCGCGGCCACGAAGCGCTCGAACAGCGGGCGCTGCACGTACACGCGCTCGGTGCCCAGGCACACCTGCCCGCAGTTGGCGAACACGCTGCGCATGGTGCCCTCGATGGCGGCGTCGAAGTCGCAGTCGTCGAAGACGATGGCCGCGTTCTTGCCGCCCATCTCCAGGCTCACCGGCCGCGCGCCCTGGGCGGCGGCCTTCATGATGACCTCGCCGGTGCGCGTCTCGCCGGTGAAGGTGATGGCGTCCACGCCGGGGTGCGTGGTCAGGAACTCGCCTGCCGAGTCCGGCCCGAAGCCGTGCACCACGTTGTAGACGCCGGGCGGGATGCCGGCCTCGTTCATCACCTCGCCCAGCAGCGCGGCGGTCTGCGGGGTCTCTTCCGAGGGCTTGACCACCACCGTGTTGCCGCAGGCCAGCGCCGGGCCGACCTTCCAGGTCATCAGCAGCAGCGGCAGGTTCCACGGGCAGACCACGCCGACCACGCCCACCGGCGTGCGCCAGCCGTAGTTGATGGCGCCGCGGCCGTCGGGCGTGGCGGTCTCGAAGAACTCGGTGGGCACGTTCTTCACCACGTCGGCGAAGACCTTGAAGTTGGCCGCGCCGCGCGGGATGTCGATGTGGCTGGCGAGGCTGCGCGGCTTGCCGGTGTCCTGGCATTCGGCGGCCAGAAACTCCTCGAAGCGGCGGTGGATGCCGTCGGCCACCGCGTACAGGCGCTCCACGCGCTCGGCCACGCTCATGCGGCCCCAGGGGCCGGCCAGCGCGGCGCGCGCGGCGGCCACGGCGGCATCGACCTCGGCGCGGCCGGCCTCGTGCACCTGCGCGACCACCTCGCCGGTGAGCGGCGAATGCTTGTCGAACAGCCGGTCGGTGGCGGCGTACTCGCCCTGGATGAAGTTCAGGATCTGTTTCATGTTGCGTCCTTGTCAATGAGCCCCAGCACCGCAAGGCCGGCGCGGGCGATGGCCTCGTCCTGCGCCTCGCTGCCGCCCGAGACGCCGATGCCGCCGATACGCTCGCCGCCCTCAAGCACCGGCAGCCCGCCGCCGAAGGCGACGAAGCGCGCCCGCCGCAGCAGGCCGTCGCGCACCGCGGGCGAATGGCCGTCCAGCGCCGCGTGCCACCGCGCGGTGGGCAGGCCAAAGCTGGCGGCGGTGTAGGCCTTGTCGATGGCGATCTCCACCGAATGCAGCGGCGCGCCGGGCATGCGCACGAAGGCGGCGAGCAGCCCGGCCGGATCGACCAGCGCGATGTTCACGGCCGCGCTCAGGCGCGCGGCTTCGGCCGCCGCCGCGCCGGCCGCGGCATGCGCGGCCTGCCAGCCGATGCAGCGCTGCGGCACGCTGTGGCGCACGGCGGCGTCCATCAGGTGTAGACCTCGGTGAAGGACGGCACCAGGTCGCCCGTGTGATAGAAGATGCCGCTGCCGAGCATGTCCTCCGTCCAGGTGGTCACGGGCCGGTCGCGCTGCGCCAGGTAGCCCAGGCCGGCGAAGGTCTCGTTGCGGTTGCCGCTGGGGTCGAAGAAGTAGATGGTCTCGCCGCGCGTGATGCCGTGGCGCGTGGGCGCGACGTCGATGCGCACCTTGTTCTTGGCCATCACGTCGGCCGCCTTGAGCACGTCGTGCCAGGAGTCGAGGAAGTAGGCGATGTGGTGCAGCCCGCTGCGCGGCCCGCCGACGAAGGCGATGTCGTGCGGCGTGGTGGTGCGCGCCATCCAGGTGGCGGCCTGCATGTCGCCGTTCGGGCCGACCAGCACCTGCTCGGTGAGGAAGAAGTCCAGCGCCTCGGTCATGAAGCGCGTGTTGTCGGCCACCGTGTTGACGCCGGTCTCCGGGTTCAGCTCGCACATCAGCAGCGCGTGGTCCAGCCAGTGAGCGCCGGCGCCCTTCAGGCCGTCGGGCCACGGGTCGGGGTTGGTGGAGCCGACCTCGGTGCCGACGAATTCCTTCATCGCGTACAGGCGCATCTCGTGCCCGCTGGGCAGCCTGAACTGCAGCATGCGGCCGGTGGCCGGCAGCGAGCCCTCGGGCAGCATCTCGGTCTTCACGCCCCAGGCCTCGATGCGCTCGCGCAGCGCGTCCAGGTCCGCGTCCTTCTCGACCTTGTAGGCGATGTGGTTCAGGCCGGCCTGGTCGGACGGCGTGAGGACGAGCGAGTACTTGTCCCACTCGTCCCAGCACTTGAGGTACACGTTGCCGGCCTTGTCCTGCATCGTGGTCTTCAGGCCCAGCACCTTCTCGTAGTGCTGCACGGCGGCCGCCATGTCCATCACCTTCAGGCTCGCGTGGCCTATGCGTAGAACGCCCATGTCATGTCTCCTTGGGTTGGGTCGTGGGTGGATGCGCGCGCGCCGGGATGGCACTGGCGCCGGAAAAGGGTTTGACGAGCCGCCCGGCGACCTCCAGCCGCACCGCGGCGGTGGGCGCCACGCGGCAGGCCAGGGTGTAGCCCTGCGCCTCCTCGTCGGCGCTGACGTGGGCGCGGCTGACCGGGCCGAGGGCGCGCACGCTGCCCTCGACGATGCGCACCTTGCACACGCCGCAGCCGCCGTTGACGCAGCCCACCGGGATGCCGCGCCGCCCCAGGCGCAGCATGCCCCTGAGCAGGCTCTCGTCGCCGGCGCAGGCGTAGCACTCGCCGGTCTGCGCGACGTGCACCTGCAGCGTGGGGCGGGGGCTGAACTGCACCGTCAGACTCGCTTGAACAACGGGCTGCGCGCACCTTGCGCGTCGGCCGCCGAGATGAACTTCTCGGTGTAGATGTCGCGCTCGAAAAGGCGCCCCTGCATCAGCGTGGCGATGCAGGCCTCGATCATGGCCGGCGGGCCGCACAGGTAGGCCTTGTGGCCGGCGAAGCCGCCGTCGAAGTGCGCCTTCGCCGCCTCGTGCACGAAGCCGCGCGCGCCCGTCCACGCCGAGCCCTCGGGCTCGCCGGACAGCGCGGGCAGGTAGTGGAAATTCGGGTGCGCCTCGGCCAGCGCGCGGAACTCGGCGTCGTAGTACAGCTCCTCGCCCGTGCGCTGGCCGTAGACCAGCGTGATCGGCTCGGTGCAGCCGGAGGCCAGCAGCTCCAGGATCATCGAGCGCGGGCTCGACAGGCCCGAGCCGCCCGCCATGAACAGCATCGGCAGCGCAGCCGAGCGGCGCACGAAGAAGCGGCCGTAGGGTCCGGCCAGGCGCAGGCGGTCGCCCTCCTTCGCCGATTCGTGCAGCCAGGTGGTGCCGGCGCCGCCGGGCACGTGGCGCACGTTCAACTCGATGCGCGCCGCCTCGCCGTTCGCATCCGGCGGGTTGGCGATGGAGAAGGCGCGGCTCTGCCCCAGCCCCGGGATCTCGAGCTGCACGTACTGCCCCGCCTGGAAGCGAATCGGCTTGTCCAGTTCCAGGTGCAGCGCCTTGATGGTCGGCGTGAGCGCCTCGATGCGCACCAGCGTGGCCGCGAAGTCGCGCACCGGGATGACGGCGGCATCGGGCTCCTCGTCGATGTCGGCCTCGATGGTGGCGTCGCACTGCAGCGTGGCGCAGCAGGCCAGCGTCTTGCCGTCGTCGCGCTCGAAGTCCATCAGCGCGAAGGGGTTGGCCGCGCCGTGGTCCACCTCGCCGTCGCACACCTGCACCTTGCAGGTGCCGCACAGGCCGTGGCAGCAGGCATGCGGCAGGTAGATGCCCTGGCGCAGTGCGGCGTCGAGCACGGTCTGGCCCTCCTCCACGTCGATGGTCGCGCCCAGGGGCTCGATGGTGAGCTGGTAACTCATCGCGGCCTCCGCTCAGGAGAACGATCCCTCGATGCCCGCCAGGCCCGGCGTGCGGAAGCGGATCGCGTCCTTGTGGCCCAGGCCGTTCTCGGCCAGGCTCTTCGCCGGGTCGGGCGTCCAGGGCTGGCCGGACCTGAACCACTGCACCTGCGACCAGTCGATGCGCGCGAAGTCCGGGTGCTCGCCGTAGATGCCGGGCAGCACCTGCCCGGCCAGCGCGCCGAAGGGCATGTCCGGCGGCAGCGGCAGGCAGAAGGGCGCGCAGAACATCAGGTGCTCTTCCCAGCCGATGTACAGCAGCGGCGCGGGGAAGTTCTCGCGCACGTCCTTGGCCGGGAATTCGTAGGGATGCAGGGCGACCGTGCTCATGCCGCACCTCCCTCGCCGGCGGCCGGCTGCGCGTCGCCGCGCCAGGCGGCGAAGTTCTTCTGGTCCTCCGAGCCTTCGAAGTCGAAGTTGTCGCGGCCCACGTTCAGCTCGTACCAGTCGAGCACCGCCATCAGCGGGTCGAAGCCGGGCTGCGTCGGATCGACGCCCTCCTTGAAGCAGTGGCCCTGATAGATCTGGTGCACCGGCAGCCAGGACTGCACGTACTTCTCGGGCTCCTGCTCGAAGATGTGCTGGCAGCCGTCGCTGCAGAAGTGGTACTTGTCGCCCAGGTAGCTGGACTCGCGGTAGCAGATCCGGCTGGCGTCGCCCGGCTCGGTGAAGAGCATCGGGATCTGGCAGGTGGTGCACAGCATCGGCAGCGTCTTGTTGTAGAACCGCTTGCCGGCCTGCTGCTGCGCGCGGTAATGCAGGAGGCGCGGGCGGTAGTACCTGTCGAAGGTCTCGGGGTACTTCTGCGACAGCCAGTCCAGCTCCTCGTCGCTCGGCACCCAGGTGTGGAAGGGCGCGGCGGCGGCGTAGTTGTAGAAGGTGTTCCAGGCCTGGTGGCTGATGTGGTCCTTGCCCTCGCAGGCGGCCTTCCAGCCCGCGGGCTCGCGGATGCCGTAGCGCGCCAGGTCCCTGAACAGCGCGCCGCCGTTCTGCTCGGCGTACATCTCCCAGGCTTCCTTCCAGCTCATCACGCGCTTGGGCAGCATGTAGTCCTGCATCATGGCCACCAGCGTCAGCACGCGGTAGCCGCGCCAGAACCACTTGTCGATCCACTTCTGCACGATCGGCACGTTGGCCGGGTCCTGCTCCAGCATGAACTTGATGCACTCGATGCCCAGCGTCATGTGGCGCGACTCGTCGCTCTGCGCCGAGAAGCCGAAGGTGACGGTGGACATGTCGCCGTTGTGCGCCGCGCCCGACATGAAGGGCACGAACAGCAGGTTGGTCAGCACGTACTCGAAGCTGAAGCTGACGGCGGTGAGGAACTCGAAGGGCCCGGCGGTGAGCGCGTCCTCGAAGAAGGACTTGGGCACCGAGAGGTACCACACGCGGTCGAACCAGTGGTTCGCCTGGTGCATGCCGTTGAAGTACTTGTTGTAGTGGCTCAGCGCATGCGTCTCGGTCTGGAAGTGGCGCAGCTCGTCGATCGACTGCATCTGCGCCGCCACCCGCGCGCCGGCGCCGGTGAAGTGCCGGCCCACGTGCGCGAAGCCGCGGTGCGCGTAGTACTCCAGCGGCGTCACCCCCTGGATGAAGAGCTTCAGCGCGTTGACGTAGCGCGCGTCGGCCACGCCGAGCTGGCCGTTGTTCTGCGCGAAAGCCTCGATGACGGCGTAGAGCTTCTTCTCCTTCTCGCCCTGGTACTTCCAGTAGGCGTCCATGGTCAGGCGGAAGGGGTCCTCCCACTTGTCCCAGTCGTGGATCCTGATGCCTTCGTAGCGGTCGTAGGGGAAGACCTTGTCCATCGGCTGGTAGCTGGTGTCCCAGGCCAGGCCGCGCGTCATGGCGGCGTAGCGCTCCTTCAGGCCCAGCTTCTTCTTGGCGACGCGGGTGTCCATGCGTGTGTCTCCTGTGATGTGTGGGTTCAGTGCCTCCAGCTCAGGGTGAGCTGGTCGTCGTCCTCGTCGATGTGGCCCGAGAGGGTGACGAGGTTGACGTGGATCTGCTGCAGGTCGTAGGCGCGGCCGGTCTGCTCCTCGATCGTGGCGCGGCGGATGGTGAGCCGGCCGGGGGCGTCGATCTTGACCAGGCCCGGCGTGTGCGCCGCGCTGGCATCGGGGTTGTCGGCCAGGATGGCCTCGACCACGGGGCGCGCTTCCTCGTTGTCCTGGAAGGCGATGAAGACGTTGGAGATGCTGCTGCTCATGGCGTGCTCCTCAGACGGCCAGGCCGGCCTTGCGGGCGCGGGCGTCGAGCGCCTCGCGCACGGCCTGCAGCGCGCCGGCGCCCTGCTCGCCCAGCGCCAGGTCGGCCACCGGCGCCAGCGCGGCCTGTGCGGCCTGGGCGTAGGCGGCATACCAGCCGGAGATCAGCGCCAGGTTCTCCGGCGACTCGGCCGCCGCCACCTTGACCACCGCGTCGATCCAGCGCGCGCTCTCGTCGTGCCACTCGGGCATGAAGGCGGTGAGCATCGCCACCGCGGTGCCGCCCTGCAGCGCCAGGTGCTCGTCGACGAACTGGCCGTAGACGAGCGGGTACAGCAGGCCGTCGAGCGCCAGGTTCTGCGCCACGAACAGCTCGAAGGGGTCCTGCAGCACCAGCGTGTCCTCGACATAGCGGCGCAGCACCTGCCAGCGCGGCGCCTGCAGCCAGTCGTTGCGGCCGGCCTCCAGCACGCCGGGCTCGTCCATCACCAGGCCCAGGCGCGTCAGGTACTGGGCCACGCCCAGGTGGTCCATCGCGTGGAACATGGCCGGCGCGGTGAAGGCGGTGCCGTAGCCGCGCGCGCACACGTTGCAGTTGTTCATGTTGCCGCCCCAGGCCACGTGGCGCAGCGGCATCAGCACGGCGCAGGCCCTGGCGCGCAGCGCGTCGGACATCTTGCCCACCAGGCCGCGCGACTCGACGAACTGGTAGTTGGACTCCATCGCGTCCTGCTGGCGCGCGCGGGCCATGGTCCAGGTGGCGTAGTAGTACTGGCGCGGATCGCGCAGCGCGTACCAGTCGGCCATGCGCACCGCCGTGCGGCCGGTGTCGAACAGCTCGAACTCCGGCTCCCAGGTCGGCCGGTAGTGGAAGTTCGCCGCGGGCTGCGCGCCCAGCGTGGCCTCGAGGTAGCGCGACGCGGGCTTGTCGCCCGTGTAGGCCGCCACGCGGGCGAAGGTCTGGCGCAGCGGCTGGATCTCGCGCGCCTGCAGGTCGATGTTCATGGGGCGTTGTCTCCTCGGGGTGAAGGGATTCAGTCGTCGAGCTGCTGCACCCGGTGCGTGCGGCAGAAGGCCTCGAAGTCCGGCTCGGGCAGCAGCAGGTCCACCGACAGCTCGGGCCAGCCGAGCGAGAACGCGAACTCGACGAAGCCGTTGTCGCGCCGGCTCAGCACGCGCACGAAGCGCTGGCTCAGGTCGCAGGCGGGGGGGTCGGTGGCAGGGATGGACATGGCGTTCTCGTGAGGTCGGCGTGCGCAGCCTGTTTTGCACGGTGCGTGCCAGTCACCCGAAAATGTCGATAAATTGAGGGTTTGCCCCTAGGAATCGGCCTGTCCCGGCCGGCATCGGCGGCGTTTCGGCGGATCGCACCCGCCGGCGCGGCGTGATTGCTGCGCAGCAGCATGATGATTTGATGAAGCCCCGCCGGGCGGCTGCATGAAAAGATCAATCCGGAGCTGTCGAGGGATTGCCCCGGGTGGACGGTTCGGGTCAATTTATCGATACTTTCCGACATGCCGCCGCCGATCCCGCCCCTGCCCTCCGACGACGACCTGCGCCGGCTGGTGCACTTCTCCACCGTCGACGGTCGCATCTGGCTGTCGGGCCAGCGCATGCTGCTGGTCCACGCGGCGGCCATCCAGGCGCTGCGCCGCGAGCTGATGGCCAGCATCGGCCCGGCCCACACGCGCCGCCTGCTGATGCGCGCGGGCTACGCGTCGGGCGAGCGCGACGCGCTGCTGGCACGGCAGGTGCGCCCCGACGCCCCGCTGTTCGACGCCTTCTCGGTCGGCCCGCAGCTGCACATGCTCGAAGGCATGGTGCGCGTAACGCCGCGCGTGTTCGACCTCGACGAGGCGGCCGGCCACTTCCACGGCGTCTTCCAGTGGGACCACAGCTGGGAGGCCGAGGTGCACCAGCGCGACTTCGGCCCGCAGGACGCCCCCGTGTGCTGGATGCTGCTGGGCTACGCCTCGGGCTACACCAGCGGCTTCTTCCGCCGCCCGGCGCTGTTCAAGGAAGTGCAGTGCACCGCCTGCGGCGCCGAGCACTGCCTGATCGAAGGCCGTTTCGTGCACGAGTGGCCCGACGGCGAGCAGCTCGCGCGCGACTACGACCCCGACTCGATGCTGGTGCGCCTGGACGAGCTGCAGTCGCAGGTGGAGGCGCTGCGCACGCAGCTCGAGCCGGCCGACGAACAGGGCCCGCTGCTGGGCCGCTCACGCGCGTTCCAGGAGACGGTGGCGCTGCTGCGCAAGGCCGCGCCGACGCAGGTGACGGTGCTGCTGACCGGCGAGACCGGCGTGGGCAAGGAGCGCTTCGCCCGCGCCCTGCACGCCATGGGCCCGCGCGCCGACAAGCCCTTCGTGGCGGTGAACTGCGCCGCGCTGCCCGCCGAGCTGATCGAGAGCGAACTCTTCGGCGCCGAGAAAGGCGCCTACACCGGCGCCACCGCGGCGCGCGTGGGCCGCTTCGAGCGCGCGCACGGCGGCACGCTGCTGCTGGACGAGCTGGGCGAGCTGCCCCTGCCCGCCCAGGCCAAGCTGCTGCGCGTGCTGCAGCAGGGCGAGGTGGAGCGCCTGGGCGGCAGCCAGCCGCGCAAGGTGGACGTGCGCGTGGTGGCCGCCACCAACGTCGACCTGGAGAAGGCGGTGGAGGAAGGCCGCTTCCGCCGCGACCTGCTCTACCGCCTGAACGTCTACCCGATCCGCATCCCGCCGCTGCGCGAGCGCGTGGACGACATCGAGCCGCTGGCCATGCACCTGCTGCACCAGTACGCCGCCGCGCACGGCAAGCGCGTGGCCGGCTTCACCGACCTGGCGATGACCGCGATGCGCCACCACGACTGGCCGGGCAACGTGCGCGAGCTGGAGAACCTGATCGAGCGCGGCGTGATCCTGGCCGTGCACGGCGAGCTGGTGGACGCGCCGATGCTGTTCCCCCAGGCGCCCTCGGCCGACGCCCTGACGCTGAACGCCGCCGGCCAGCTGGAAAGCCCGGCCGTGTGCGCGCCCCCCGCCGGGCTCTACGAGGCGCTGCAGCGCAGCGGCCTCACGCTGGACGCGATGGAGGACGCCCTGATCCGCGAGGCCGTGCAGCGCGCCGGCGGCAACCTGGCCGCGGCGGCGCGCGCGCTCGGCATCACGCGCCCGCAGCTGAGCTACCGCCTCTCGCGCCTGCAGGAGCGCGCGCGCAACGCCTCCTGACACAACATGGCCAAACGTTCATTCCTGCCCCTGCGGGCCCTGCCCGCCAACGACGCGCCGGACACCAACGGCTCCCGCACGCTGATCGAGCAGACCTACGCCACGCTGCGCGACGCCATCATCGAAGGACGGCTGGCGCCCGGCAGCAAGCTGCGCATCGAGCACCTGCGCGTGGCGCACCAGGTGGGCGCCGGCACGCTGCGCGAGGCGCTGACGCGGCTGGTCAGCGACGCGCTGGTCAGCGCCGAGGGCCAGCGCGGCTTTCGCGTGGCGCCCATCGCCATCGAAGAGCTGGAGGACATCACGCGGCTGCGCGTGCACATCGAGACCGAGGCGCTGCGGCTGTCGATACGGCACGGCGACGCGGCCTGGCGCAACGCCCTGACGGCGGCCTACGAGGCGTTGTCGGCCGAGGAGCGGCCGATCGCGCCCGGCCGGCGGCGCCAGTGGGAGGTGCTCAACCTGCGCTTCCACGAGGCGCTGCTGTCGGGCCATGCCTCGCCGTGGACGCTGCACGTGCTGCGCCTGCTGTCGCGCCACAGCGAGCGCTACCGCAGCTACGCGATGGGCCTGCCCGGCAGCGAGCGCGACGTGCACGCCGAGCACCGGGAGATCTACGAGCTGGCCATCGCCGGCCTGGAGGCGCGCGCCGCGCTGGCGCTGGAGGCCCACATCTGGGCCACGCCGCACGTGCTGCTGCGGGCGCTGCGCGAAGGCACGGTGGTGCTGCCCGGCAGCGCGCCGGCGGCGCTGCGGCAGGCCTGAGAAGGTGTGAACCGAAGACGCGCTCAGGGCGCCTGGTTGATCTCGGCCGACGAGCGCGTCAGCAGCAGCGCCAGGGCGCCCGACAGGGCCGTCACGGCCCAGAAGACGAAGAAGGACAGCGCGTACACGAGCTGGCGGCTCGGCGGCAGCGCCCGGCCGAACCACTGCAACTCGCCGGGGTCGACACAGGCGAACACCAGGAACTCGAGCACGCAGGCCGCCAGGAAGGACGACCAGCCCACAGCCATCACGCGGCGCGCCTGCATCGCGGGGCCTCCTCAGGGCTTCGCCGGCGGCAGGTCGCGCGCCGGCGTCATGGCGTGGTTGCGGCCGGTCTGCGCCGGCAGCATGGCCTTGGCGCCCAGCGTGCGGTTGATCTCGACGCCGTGGCGGTAGTAGTCGGCGTCCACCACCGGATCGGCGCCGTGCACGGCGATCCACGCCGTCACGCAGCCCGCCACCACCACGGCGGCGGGACCGCCCACCACCATCCACATGATCGGGTGGCGCCACCAGGGCGAGGCGCCTTCGTCGGTCTTCTGGTCGGTCATTGCAGCAAGCCTTTCTTGAAAGCGGAATTCAGCGCGGCACCAGGAACACGGCCTTCTCGGAGACCTGTGCGCCGCCGCCCTCCTGCCGTACGTCGAAGTGGATGGCATGCGAGCCGGGCGCAGCGCTGCCGTCCATGATCTGCAGGCGCACCGCCACCCAGCGCGAGTCCGCGGGGCCGATCTCCACCTGCGTCTCGCTCGCCACGGCCAGCCCGTCCAGCCCGCGCGCGTCGATGCGGTAGCGCTGCGGCCGCTCGGTGGCGTTCATGATCTGCAGCCGGTAGACGTTCTCCAGCCGGCCGCCCTCCACCGGCCGCGCCAGCGAGGCGCGGTCGCGCACCACGTCCACCTTCAGCGGCGTGCGCACCACCAGGCTGCCCAGCAGGCCCGCCACCATCACGGCCAGCACGCCGGTGTAGATCAGCACGCGCGGCCGCAGCACGCGGCGCAGCAGTTGGCGCGGCGTCCAGCGCGCGGCCATGCCGTTCTGCGTGTCGTAGCGGATCAGGCCGCGCGGATAGCCCACCTTGTCCATCACCGAGTTGCAGGCGTCCACGCACAGGCCGCAGCCGATGCACTCGTACTGCAGGCCGTCGCGGATGTCGATGCCCACGGGGCACACCTGCACGCACAGGCTGCAGTCGATGCAGTCGCCCAGGCCGGCGGCCTTCGCGTCGGCGTCCTTGCGGCGCGGGCCGCGCGGCTCGCCGCGCTGCGGGTCGTAGCTGACGATCAGCGTGTCGCGATCGAACATCGCGCTCTGGAAGCGCGCGTAGGGGCACATGTACTTGCACACCTGCTCGCGCATGAAGCCGGCGTTGCCGTAGGTGGCGAAGCCGTAGAAGAAGACCCAGAACACCTCCCACGAGCCCATCTGCGTCTGCAGGAAGGCCATGCCGAGGTCGCGGATGGGCGTGAAGTAGCCGACGAAGGTGAAGCCGGTCCACAGCGAGATGCCGATCCAGACCAGGTGCTTGAACCACTTCTTGACCAGCTTCTCCATCGACAGCGGCTCGCCGTCCAGCCGGATGCGGGCGCTGCGGTTGCCCTCGATCTTCTGCTCCACCCACATGAAGATCTCGGTGTAGACCGTCTGCGGGCAGCTGAAGCCGCACCACAGGCGCCCCGCCACCGCGGTGAACAGGAACAGCGACAGCGCGCAGATGACCAGCAGGCCCGCCAGGTAGATCAGGTCCTGCGGGTACAGCACCAGGCCGAACAGGTAGAAGCGCCGCGCCGCCAGGTCGAACAGCACCGACTGCCGGTCGCCCCACTGCAGCCACGGCAGGCCGTAGAAGACCAGCTGCGTGGCGAAGACCATGATCCAGCGCCAGCGCGAGAACAGGCCCTGGATGCTGCGCGGATAGACCTTCTTCGAGGCGGCGTAGAGCGCGCCGTCCGCCTCCTGCGGCGCGGCGGCGATGGGGATCACCCTGCGCGCGGCGCGCGGCGCCGGCGCGCCCTGCTGCTGGCCGGACTCGTCCATGACGCCCGCCCTCAGCGCGCTGCGACCGGGCGGTTCGACAGGCCCCAGACGTAGGACGCCAGCACCTGGATCTGGGCCTCGGTCAGCCGGCCTTCCTGTGCCGGCATCTCGCCGTGCCGGCCGTTGGTGATGGCCGAGATGATGGCCGCCTCGCCGTAGCCGTGCAGCCAGATGTTGTCGGACAGCCGCGGCGCGCCCAGCGCCGGGTTGCCGCCGCCGGTGGGGCCGTGGCAGGCCGCGCAGGCCGCGAACTTGCCCTTGCCCAGGCCGGCGCGCACCGAGTCGTGCGGGCTGTTCGACAGGCTCAGCACGTAGTTCGCCACGTTCTTCACGTCGTCGGCAGTGCCCACCGCGGCGGCCATCGGCGGCATCAAGCCCTGCCGGCCCTTGGTGATGGTCTCGACGATCGCGGCCGGCTCGCCGCCGTACAGCCAGTCGTTGTCCGTCAGGTTGGGAAAGCCCCTGCTGCCGCGCGCGTCGGAGCCGTGGCACTGGGCGCAGTTGTTCATGAACAGGCGCTCGCCGATGGCCTGCGCGGCCGGGTCGGCGGCCATCTGCTCGACCGGCATCGACGCGAAGCGCTGGTACACGGGCGCCAGTTCGGCCTCGGCCTTCTTCACCTCGGCCTCGTACTGGCCGGTCGAGGTCCAGCCGAGCTGGCCTTCGGCCTTGCCCAGCCCCGGGTAGAAGAACAGGTAGGCCAGCGAGAACACGATGGTGATGACGAACAGGCCCATCCACCACATCGGCATCGGGTTGTTGGCCTCGCGCAGGTCGCCGTCCCACACGTGGCCGGTGGTGTTGTCGGTGCCGGCGGACGGCGTGCGCTTGCGCGCCGTGAGCCACAGCAGCAGCAGACAGCCAAGGATGCCGAGCACCGAGGCGCCGGCCACGTAGTTCGACCAGAAGTTGCTGACGAAATCGCTCATCGTGTTCTCTTTTGAGTGCGTTCGGCCTGCGTCATCCGAAGGCCGCGGAGCAGGCCATGCCAGCGACATCCGCGGAACCGGCTCTGCCGGGCCGCAGGATGTGCCCCCTCGAGGGGGTTGGCGAAGCGGAACGAAGTCCGCGAAGCCTGGGGGTGATCCACATGTCAGTCTTGCTCGAAGGGCAGGCGCGCGGCCTCCTCGAAGCGTTCGCGGTTGCGGCCCGCGTAGG